>NZ_JASSVN010000017.1:0-81011 GCF_030540945.1 Marinobacter sp. SS8-8
GAGTCAGGCAGCCTGCCAGGGTGGCAGCTTTGCCGTGGAATCAGTGGCAGCTTTCGCGTGGAATGGGTGGCAGGCTTCGTCTGGAATCAGTGGCAACCTTGGTCTGGAATACGCAGGCTACAGGCCAATCCAGCAAAAACCCATGAACTAAAAGATACAGTGCGTGACGTTTAACATAATATACATTATGCGCAGTTGTGGGTGTTTCAGCGCCGGCACCGCCCCTGAGTTTGTAGACGTCCACAATTCGCCGGGAACCGTAGCTATCGTCGCTGCTTTGAGCGGACCTCCTTCACGGCAGCAATCATCGCCTCGTGCCTGGAATCCGGCAGCCTGTCGCGTTGACGCTGGCATATCTTTCTCCGCTTTCAGATGCACAGGTGTAGGCGGCTACCAGAACCTGCAGTCCAACAAGCAAATGATTCCGGGGGCTTTCGTTTCTATTTGTAACCAGACCGACTATGTTGATAGGTGGGATACACGTGACCCGCGATATCCCGCCGGGTGAGAAATTCACGAACTTAAGTGTCTCGCCTCGCCCCGGAGTCACTCAATCCCCTGTAAACGACACTGCCTGAAGGCTCCGTTTACCCGGTGCGCTCGAATGTCTGCGCAGTTTTCCCGGGTTAACCAGCAAGGAGAACATCGAATGTCGATAACATCAGAAAAGCAATTACCCCAAGCGGTTGAAGCCTGGCTCGATCCGGACATGGACTCGGTTAAAGGGACTGAAACCCCCAAGAATCCGAACAAAGGCTATATCGCCCTGCTTGGCTGGAGCGTCAATGCTATCAAGGCGGCGCAAAAGTTTGACCGCCGCTACATAGTCGTTGCTCCGGAGTGGGCTACGGATTTCTGTACCGCAAACAAGATACCTTTCATTCCGTGGGATTTTATCCGGTTGAATGATCGGTCCCTGGAGATTGCCGAAAGGCTGAAGGCCGAAGGCGTTGATGTCGCCATACCGTTATTCGAGGAAACCGTCGAGTGGTCAGGGGCGATTAACTCTGTCCTCCTTAACAACCCTCGCATGTACGGGCAGTCCATCCTGTTTCGCGACAAGGCTCTGATGAAGCGGCGTGCCCAGCTTGGCGGCATTCGCGTCGGGATTTTCGAAGAGGCGCACGAGAAAGAGGACATCGTCCGCTTCATGAAGCGCGTCAACCAGACGCTGCTGAAACTTGATGGTGACCCGGATGATCCGATTCACGTCAAGGCCTTCGACAAGGCCGGCTGCCTCGGTCACCGAATGATCCGCACGGTGGAAGAAATTGACAACATTCCTGCGGAAGAATATCCCCTGCTGATGGAAAGTCACCTCAGTGGCTGGGAATTTGCCGTTGAGGCCTGGATCCACGACAGCAAGATCAAGTTTCTCAACATTTCTGAGTATGTAACGCTGGGCTATTCGGTGTTCGTGCCCGCTACCGAGCAACTCGAGAGCTGGCGTAACGCGATCACCAAGCAGATCGAATTGCTGATCAAAACGTTCGATATCCAGTTTGGCCTGATTCACCCCGAGTACTTCGTCACTGCAGACGGCGAAATGTATTTTGGGGAAGTTGCCTATCGCCCGCCCGGGTTCAAGGCTTTCGAGCTTATCGAGCGGGCATACGGGTTCAACGCCTACCAGGCTTCCATGCTGGTATTCGATCCTAAAAGCACCAAAGAGGAAGTGGATGGCTTCTTCCCCCGCGAAGTGGTCGATGCGAAGGGCTACGCAGGTTGCTTCGGTGTGTACCCGCGGCGTCGAGTGGTCAGCAAGCTGGAAATGCCCAAAGAAACGATTGAGCATCCCTATTTCGAGTCACACGAATTGCATGAACCGACAGAAGAGACCGTTCCTGACCGGTCGGCCTTCGGTACTCATTGGGGTCTCGTATTCTTCTTTGGTGACGATCCCATCAAGATGCGGGACCTGCTGAAAGCTCAGGAGGATCTGGACTTTTACGTCTAGAGGCTCGTTGAAGGGTTCAGTTCACTAAGGGCGCATCTGTCAGGATCAGAAATACTCAGACTCCAGATCCTGGTGGGTGCGCCCTGCATTCCTGCCGGCTCGCTCTTCGAAGTAGGCGCTGTAGTCTAAACTTAAGCTTAACCACAGCTTGAGGCACTGCCGATTATGAGGCGCGGATGGTTCTTCGTATTTCTGATTGTGCTTTTTTCCACGGTGCTGCACATTCCGATAACCCGAAGCACGGAAACTGTTCGTATTACGACCGGGGACTGGCCCCCCTATCTGGATAAAGATCTTCCGGGTGGTGGATTTCTTGCACGGATCATCCGGGAGTCTTTTGCGATTGAAGGAATTGAAGTCAGGTTTTCTTACTTCCCCTGGTCCAGAGCGCTGGCCCTGGTTCACTCACCAGATTATGAAACATCTGCGGTGTGGTCCTGTACTGAAGATAGAAGCCGGGAGTTCGTGTTCTCTGCGGCCCTGATTCCTTACGGATGGTATTTTTATTACCGGGCCGGACAACATTTCGACTGGGAAACCTTGACGGATCTTCAAGGTATGACCGTCGGACTTACTCAGGATTACAGCTATGGGGAGACATTGGCCGACGTCATCAAAAGCGGGCTCGTTTACGGTGATGTGACAACCTCCGATCTTGCCAATTTAAAGAAGCTACTCCTGGGAAGAATCGATCTGTTCCCGATGGACCCTGTGGTAGGCGAGACTATGATTATGCAACAATTGGGGCCTGTTGCGGCATCCCGGCTCACTTTTCACCCGAAGCCCGTCAGGACGTCGTTCTTTCGTTTGCCATTTTCAAGGAACGACGACAAATCCGCCCGCCTGATTCAGGCGTTCAACAAGGGCTTGGCATCACTACGAGAGAGTGGTCGATACAAAGCCATCATTGATGAGGCGCTGGAGGCGTTCAGTTCGCCCAAGGCAGAAGCTATTCTTCGGGAAAGGCTCGCAAGCTGGGAAGAGCACCCCGGTCCCTGCGATTGAGATTTCTTCTACTCCGGCCTTCGCACACAGAATCACATCAGTTGAGTTCCTCAAGCACGTTTGCCTGATGCTTTTCGGCCAGCTCTTCCAGCGTCATGTACTCGCACTCCCGTTTGGCAAGAAATGCGTCGGCGGAGTCCACCAGGATGTTGTCATCGCGCATGAAGCGCCGGCCCAGGAGTACCGGGTAGGAAAACTTGCTCCGGTCGGTCAGTGAAAACTGTGTTTCATGGGGGGTGCCTGCAATGCAGAATTCCATACGTACCACGTATCGCCTCTGGGAAGGCGCGCCTTTGCGTTTAATGAGGACCGTTCGTTCTATCGGCCGCTCAAGCTCCAGGGTGATATCCTCATGGTCCAGTTCGCCCTCGGTTGGCTGGTCTTTGTGATCACCCAGTGGAATCTGAAAACTTACCCATTCCTTGCCGTCTTTATCGAACGGTTCGACGTTAACAGCGTGGAGAGACGAGGTTTTCGCGCCGGTATCCAGGCGGGATTTAAGGCGGAGGCTGGTGTCTTGCAGAACCACCCATTCGACATAACCAAGGGCTTCCGGCGGACGGCTGTCGCTGTTTTCGCCCGGATTCGCTGAATACAGAAACGTTGAGAAACAGAGCAGCGCTGTGGTTAGCCCTGCCTTGTTTATAAATCTCATTCAATATCTCCTGCAAATTCCTGTAAATTTGGGAAAAAAGAAAGAAAATGTTGTTCCAGCTCTGTCTCATTCCCCCGGATCTCAATGATGATGCCGGCAAAGTTGTTCGGGAAGCGGATTCGTCCGGCAACCCGATCCAGGGCATAGCCCACACTCTGCAGATCCCTATAGGCCCCGAACCAGTCATGCCAGACCATTCTGCGAGTTACCCGGGCCATGGGTGCAGGCATCAGATGCTCGTGTTGCTGCAACTCCTGGTAGATCCGGTGAATAAAGGGCTCCCGTTCAATATCGCTGAATTGGCTCCAGTGTTTGAGTAGGAAATGGTCATAAAGGATATCAAGGGCAACACCGGCGAAGCGCCTGCGCTGCCGGGAGAAAACCCGTTTGCTGGCAAGTACGTCCGGATGCTGGTCGGTAAAACTGTCGACAGCCCGGTGGTGGCGAACGCCCTGCCTCACCGCGTCCGGGAGTGCCGAGAGATCGACACCCCGGGAAAAGTCGCCGAGGATGCTGCCCACCCGGGCTTCGGGTGAATCAGGCGCAAGAAATACGTGAGCCAGATGGTTCAAGCGGTCTCCCCGGTGATCGGGTCTCAGAAGTTGAACTGAATGCCAACGCCCAGACCATCGATTTCGGTATCGTTATTTTCATAATAACGCATATATTCGAGGTTGCCGGACAGGTTCGGTGCGAACTCCATATTCATCCCGATGCCGTAGGAAACGTCGGTTTCATCCTCGGTTGCCGTGCCAACTTCGATTTCGACCCGGGTGAAGCCAAGAATGGCATAAGGCGTAATCGGAGACTCGTTGACCAGGTTAAACGTGGCATAGCCGCCGAAGAAATTGTCCAGCGAAAAATCCGCTGCGCCAATCCGGTCATCATCCACCCCGAAACCACCCCGGGCTTCGATACCCAGAAATGGCGTGGCCATCACGCCGACCTTGGCTGAAAGCGTGCCCACATTGGCATCGGCGCTACCGCTTTCAAGGTTGATGAAGGTGTAATTCAGGCCGGTATAGAGGCCGCCAACGCCTGATTTGTAGATATCCTGGGCGCCGGCAGTGCCGGCAACTGCCAGGCCAGTCGCAAAAAATATGGCGAGTGAAGGTGCGTGCTTCATTATGGTTTCTCCTTTGCCGGAAAATTCGGTGCAGCAACACTGAACTTGCATCAGGCTCACGACATTTGCCATCGGAAAAATCCGCATTTACCCGATATTTACAATGATTTAATTTGCCGGTAATTCTGCGATCAGCCCGGTGTTACCTTGCGGTAACGCGAAGCCACAGGTATTCTGACGCCGTCTCCCGGTATCAGCTGGCCCGAGCATCCATTGAGAAATCTTTACCCCGTTATTTTTATAGTCAGCGTCATGTTTGTGCTTCTGAGTATTTTCATGACATTGCCTGTTATTTTGCTTGCCGGCTCCGAAACGCCAAACGCCATGGCGTTTGCGGAATCGGCGGCTATTACCTGTGCCCTGGGGATTCTGGGTATGGGCCTCAGCTACCGAAAACCACGGGATCTGAAACCAAGGTACATGTTCGTGCTTACGGTTTCGTCCTGGTTTATTATTGCGCTGCTTTCCTCTCTGCCTTTTTACCTGAGTGCTCTGGATATTTCCGCCGCAGATGCGTTTTTTGAGGGCACATCAGGCATTACCACTACGGGTGCAACAGTGCTCAGTGGTCTGGATGCAATGGATAAGGATCTGCTGATCTGGCGCTCGATCCTGCAGTGGATTGGTGGTATCGGGATCATCGGTATGTTCGTTGCGGTCCTGCCGTTTCTCCGCGTAGGCGGTATGCGTCTGTTCGCCACGGAATCTTCGGAGTGGACGGATAAGGCCTTGCCTAGAATGAAGACACTGAGCCGGGGCCTTCTTTTTGTCTATGTGGTGTTCTCGATTATTGCTGTGGTGACTTACTGGGTTTCCGGCATGACACTGTTCGATGCGTTCAACCATGGGCTTACCAGCATTGCAACGGGCGGTTTTTCTACCTCCGACATGTCCATGGGCAAGTTCAGTGATCTGATCTTGGTGGAAGCCACCTTTTTCATGATCATTGGCAGTCTGCCTTTCTTCCTGTTTGTGCGGGAGCTGCACGGCCAGCACGGCGTACTTTTCCGGGATCAGCAGGTCCGTCTGTTTCTGACGATTCTCTTTCTTGTTCCTTTACTGCTGACCCTGTACCGCTGGACGGTTTCGCCTGTGCCGTTCCATCCGGTCCACGACTATGCAGCCACTCTGTTTAACGTAACCTCTGTCGTAACAACCACCGGCTACGCCTCCGAGGATTATTCCGCCTGGGGCCCACTGGCGTTTGTGCTATTTTTCTTCCTGATGTTCGTGGGCGGCTGCTCAGGTTCCACCGCCGGTGGTATGAAGATTTTCCGGTTCCAGCTGTCGCTGATCATTCTTCGGGAACAGCTGATGCGCCTGCTGCACCCCCGTGCGGTGCTTACCCGGAAGTACAATGGTCGCTCTGTGAGTGATGAAATCATCTCTTCGATGATTGCCTACACCTTTATTTTCCTGCTTTGCCTGCTGCTGATAACGGTTGCCCTGGCGGCCATGCAGCTGGATTTCGTAACGGCGCTGTCCGGTGCCCTGACGTCGCTCACTAATGTTGGCCCGGGCCTCGGTGACATCATTGGTCCGGCAGGGAATTTCGGGCCGCTGCCAGATGCCGCAAAATGGGTGCTATCGGCAGGCATGCTGATGGGCCGCCTGGAAATCCTGAGTGTTATAATAATGCTTGCGCCGGCGTTCTGGCGCACCTGAGGGTCATTTTAGCGAGAGTATAGTTCCACCGCAGGTCCAGTACCAGCTGAAACAAACCGTTCAGGGATTCCGGCAAGGACCGCGGTGTTAGGCTTGCCGGTGAACCGGAAAATAGTTCATTGGCACAGGGTGTTTTTTCAGCCACCAGATTAACGAGGAGACGGTGAAGCTGTTGTTCTCAACGCCCTCAAAATCCACACCGAGCCCCTTATCGGATTTGCGCACAACATGGGCTTTAAGTCTTCGCGCCTGCTTTTCCTGTTTGTCTGGAAACCGAAATTCGAGTTCGACGGTCTGGTTTAACTGCACATCGGTGTAATCTGTCGCAATGAAGAGGCCCCGCTTTGAGGCGTTCCGGACCTGACCGGTTGCCACAGGCATTCCGCGTTTATATACCAGCAGGCTGAGCTTTCCATGTACGCGTTTACTGAGTCTGTGTTCCATGTTCCCTCCCCAAGTGACTGATCAAGACCGCCAATTGTTGAAAACTGCCTGTACTTATATCGGACTCTTGAGGGCGACTCTTTGATGTTGATCAAAACACAGTCAAGCTCATGGGAGGCGCCCATCGTCCATGTTGCCGAACCGAGTCGGCAATAATCCTAGACAGCTCCTTTTTGCAAAGATTCCAGTCCAGTTGCCATATCCAGTTATTCACCACGGTTCCCGGCGTGTTGAACCGGGCCTCTGTTCCAAGGCCCATAAAATCCTGCATGGGAACAATGGCCAGCGAGCACACGGATCGGAAAGCCGCGTCAATAAGGGGCCACGGCATGCCCTCTCCTGTGGTTCCCAGATAATCGTTAACGTACCTGCGGGTATGGTCGTCAAGGCTTTGGTACCACCCAAGGGTGGTGTCGTTATCGTGGGTCCCCGTGTACACGATATCCCGTGCATGATGATTGTGCAGCAGGTGCGGATTATCCGGGCTGCCGTCAAAGCCGAATTGCATCACCGTCATCCCTGGTAATCGGAACCGTTTGCGTAGCCCTTCCACATCGTCACTGATAACGCCAAGGTTTTCGGCGACGAGGGGCAAGTCGGGGAACCGGGTGAAACAGGCGTCGAGAAAAGGGGCGCCGGGGCCGGGTGCCCAGTAGCCATGCCTGGGTTCTGGTGTTGCTGCCGGAATCTCCCAATAGGCCTGCAGGCCACGGAAGTGATCAATTCGGATCAGGTCAAACAGGTGGCGTTGGCTTTCCAGTCGCTCCAGCCACCATTGGTATCCATCGGCCGCCATGGCCTCCCAGTTGTAGAGCGGGTTGCCCCAGTGCTGACCTTCAGATGAGAAATAATCCGGCGGTACGCCGGCAACCACCGTGGATTCACCCCGTTCATCAAGCTTGAACAGGTGTCGGTTAGCCCAGACATCGGCACTGTCATGGGCAACGAAAATGGGGATGTCACCAAACAGTAAAACGCCCTTTTCCCGGGCGTGGTTTCGCAGCGCCTGCCATTGGTAATGGAACAGAAACTGCTCGAACCGGATCCGTGCGAGCCGGGAGCGGTTCTGGTCAACAAAGTCACGCAAGGCTCCCCTATCCCGGTCTTTCAGCGGTTCCGGCCATTGCAGCCAGCCCGGTGAATCCTGAATCTCCCGAATCGCCCAGAACAGGCAGAAATCGTCCAGCCAGTAATCGTTGGCTGCCCGGAAGCGTTGATAGGCAGCCCTGTCGAGTCCATTCCTGCCACCACCATCGCTGCTGAAAAAGCGCTTCGCAGCCAGGGTAAGCAGGTGGTGGCGAACTTCGGGCGCGGGCTGCGACAGTTCCCGGTCTGCCAGAAGACCAGTCTCGACGAGTTCATACAGGTCTATGAAGTCCGGATTGCCGGCATGGGCACTCAATGACTGATAAGGCGAGAGATCCCGATGAGTTGGCCCGATGGGCAGTGTTTGCCAGATGCTCAGGCTGCAGTCCGCCAGGAAATCGGTAAAGGTGCGGGCGCTTGCGCCAAGAACCCCCCAGGATCCTGGCAGGCAGGTTGGATGAAGCAAAACACCGGCCCGCCGGGTACTGAAAAGATCATCGGAGTTGCTCGAAGTCATACCGGCTTATCCGCTTCGTGCCCCGGCCGCATGGTGCCTCCCCGTGCCGGTTCCCCACTGCCCTGGCTTAACTGCTGGAACACCGACGGCGGGGCCGGATAACCGATCATCTCATACAGGTTCACCAGGTGCCGGCGGTACAGGTGTTCAAAGTCACTGACGATCTGGGCCGGGTTATAATCCCCGAACCACCAGAACCAGTCAGAGCCCTCGCAGATCGCCAACTGTTCTTTCGCAGACTCTTTCTGCTCCGCATTGAGACTGCCGTTATCCATTGCCCGATCATAGTGATTTTTTGCCTCGCAGAGCAGATCCCAGGCACGGTTTTTGTCCGGGTCGCCTATCCAGGTGGAAAAGGTGCCGTAAATCCAGCTTCCGGCCACAAGGTGCGGCAGACGAATGGGTTCAGCAATCGGGTGTGCGACCAGTTCGCTGTAGGTGGTCAGTTTCAGTTTTGGGTGATGCGCAAGTACCCGGTAGAGCTCATCCAGAAAATGAAAGCCATTCTCCGGGTAGTATTCCCATGCGTTCTCCCCATCCATGATGACGGAAATAACCGGCCGGGACTTGCCCCGGGCTTGCCCGGCGATGGTTTCCATGTGATAGACCAGGTCGCCAACCGCATCTTTGGCGTGCCAGTCGGCGTAGGTGAAGCCGATCAGATCGGACAGGCCATCGTCCCGGAAGTAAACGGTTACCGGGGAATCACCGAAGGTGTACGGCTGGTGAATGCCGGAATCCGGCAGATCGGGATTCTCTTCCCGTGCCCGGTTGAGGCTGTTGTGAGCCACCGAATCGCCGCTGGCGGTCCAGTGGAATCCCTCGTTACCCAGCAGGCCCAGTGTGGTCTGGCTGAGGCCGCCTTCGGACGCCCAGCAGCCTGTGGGCTCAATGCCAAAAAAGCGCTGGAAAACCGCTTTTGCCTTCTTCAGTTGCCAGCCGGCCCGCTCTTCACCACCCGGGTAGTGGCTGTGTTGGGGTAAAGTGATCTCCGGCATGGCCTCCCTGGCGGATCCCAGGTCCAGCAGCAGCGGCAGCATGGCGTGGGTATAAGGGCTGACAGACAGTTCAACCTGACCTTTCTGGGCCAGGTGCCGGTATCTCGGCCCGATACCGGATAACACATCGAATATCACATTCAGCAGGGCCCGGCGGTCATCCATTGAGAAATGTTGGCCCTTTTCCTGAAGGCTCCGAATGCAATGGTTTTCACGGCGCAGGGTTTCACCCATCCACCCCAGGTGATACCAGACCAGCAGATCCGACAGGAACCGGCTGGAAATATATCGCTGCAGTTCCGGCTTTTTGCGAAAGACATCGGCCAGCTCAGCCAGCCGCGCATACGCTGGGTAGCGTCCGATAATACGATCCGGATTGGCCCGCAGGGATTTCTCCATCAGGCCCAAAAACGCCGGTGTGCCGGTTTCGGGCAGTTCCTCCGCTACCAGTGCCGCGAGCAGTGGGTCACCGATCTCCCCGGCGCCATGGCGCCATCGCTCAATCTGAATGAGGTAGGTTTCAATCTGCTCAAGCAGAACCGGGGCGAAGTTGACCACGGCTTTTGCCTCCGGCTCATGCTCCAGGTGGGCTGCCATATCACTGTAATCCTTGATGGTGTGCAGATACACCCAGGGAAACAGGAACTGGCCTGTGCGCATGTCCTGATAGGAAGGCTGGTGCATGTGCCAGCAAAGCACCACCGGGGTTTTCGTGTCAGAGGCCATGAGGGTAATCCTGCCCGAGCATCTCGGGCGTGATCAGCACAATACCTTTGGAAGAAACATGGAACCGCTTGCGATCCTCTACTTCATCAAAACCGATGCGTGACCCTTCCGGAATGTGGCAGCCACGATCAATCAGGGCATTGCGGATGTGGCAGTGGCGGCCAATCTTTACGTCCGGATAGATTACCGAGTCTGAGATATCACTGTAAGAATGAACCCTAACCTGCGAGAAAAGCAGTGAATGTCTCACCATCGCACCGGAGACAATGCAGCCCCCTGCAACCATGGAATCCACGGCTGTCCCCCGCCGATTCTCATCATCGAAGATGAACTTCGCCGGCGGCAATTGCTCCTGGTACGTCCATATAGGCCAGTGGGAATCGTAGAGGTTCAGTTCAGGACTGATGCCAATCAGCTCCAGGTTGGCCTGCCAGAGGGCGTCAATAGTGCCGACATCCCGCCAGTACGCGGGCTTGTTGCTTACCGGGTCCCGGAACGGAAAAGCCGCCACCCGCAGACGCTTGATCACAGAGGGAATAATATCCTTGCCGAAATCGTGGGATGAGTCGCCGTTCATCTTGTGATCGCGCATCAGCTCATCGAACAGTACCTGGGTACTGAACACATAGATGCCCATGGAAGCCAGCGCCCTGCCAGGCTGGCCGGGCATGGATTTGGGTTGTTCCGGCTTCTCCACGAACTCAGTGACCCTGAGTTCATCGTCGACCGACATCACGCCGAACGCCGAGGCTTCATCAATGGGCACCTCGATACAACCCACGGTGATATCGGCGTTATTCTCAACATGGGCGGCCAGCATGGTGCCATAGTCCATCTTGTAGACATGGTCACCAGCCAGGATTAGCACGTATTCCGGGGCGTGGCTGCGGATGATGTCAAGGTTTTGCAACACGGCGTCGGCCGTTCCCTCGTACCAGGAGGTTTCGATGCGCTGCTGGGCAGGCAGCAGCTCAACGAATTCGTCCAGTTCACCTCGAAGGAATCCCCAGCCGCGCTGGATATGCCGGATCAGGGAGTGAGATTTGTACTGGGTGATCACTCCAACCTGGCCAATGCCTGAGTTGATGCAGTTCGACAGTGGGAAATCGATGATCCGGAACTTTCCGCCGAAGGGAACCGCCGGCTTGGCCCGCCAATTGGTGAGATCATGAAGGCGGGAGCCCCGGCCTCCGGCAAGCACCAACGCGAGAGTTTGGCGAGTAAGGCGACTGACGAAACGCTTGGCCGTTTGCATGGTTGCTTCCCTGAAGAAAAATTTCCTGTGACCGGTCGTTCAACCGCAAGGGGTTTTACGTTTTTGGCGTCTGTAATTATATTAGAACACTATCATGGAATTATGACGTAAACTTGTTTGAGGTCATTTTTTTTAACAGGCTCAATAACGTCAAATGGAAGCTCCATCTGGTTAGGACAAGCACGGTCTATGGATAGTCCAACGCTCAGCGAATTCGATCTTCATCTCTTTGCCGAAGGCAGGCACTGGCACATTTACAATGTACTGGGCGCTCACGTCTGCAAACGCCGGGGCGCTGAGGGAGTCCGGTTTGCGGTGTGGGCTCCCCAGGCCAAAGCGGTCAGCGTTGTCGGAGATTTCAATCACTGGGATGCCAGCACCCACGGCATGAGCCTGCATGAAGGCATGGGGGTATGGTCATGCTTCATTCCCGGTATCGGCACCGGAACCCTCTATAAATTCGCCATAACCACCGATAAGGGTATCCAACTGCTGAAAACCGACCCCTATGGCCAGGCCTTTGAGCTGAGGCCTGCCACCGCCGCCGTGGTGACTGAGCGTGGCCACTTTGGCTGGGGAGACGGAGACTGGATCGCCCGGCGGGGCCAATGGAACTGGCAGGACTCACCGATTTCAATCTACGAGGTACATGCCGCCTCCTGGCGCCACCACGGCTCCGGGCGTTGGCTGACCTACCGCGAGCTTGCCGACCAGCTCATTCCTTACGTGCTGGAATTGGGCTTTACCCACATCGAACTGCTGCCGGTTACCGAGCACCCATTGGATGAGTCCTGGGGCTACCAGACCACCGGCTACTATGCGCCGACCAGCCGGTTCGGCACCCCGGACGACCTGCGCTATCTGGTGGACCAGTGTCATCGCCACAACATCGGCGTTATTCTGGACTGGGTGCCCGGCCATTTTCCCACCGACGAGCATGCCCTCGCCCGTTTTGATGGCAGCGCGCTCTACGAGCACGAAGACCCGCGCAAGGGCCAGCACCAGGACTGGGGCACGCTGATCTATAATTACGGCCGACATGAGGTCCGGAATTTCCTGATCGGCAGCGCCCTGTTCTGGCTCGACGCCTTCCACATCGACGGTTTGCGCGTGGATGCGGTGGCTTCAATGCTGTATCTGAACTACTCCCGCAAGGAAGGCGAATGGTTGCCGAATGTCCATGGTGGCCATGAGAATCTGGAAGCCATCGAGTTTCTGAGGGAACTGAACCGCGTTTGCCAGAGCCGTTTCCCGGGAACCCTGGTCTGTGCCGAGGAATCCACTTCCTGGCCACGGGTTACCCGCCCGCCGGAAATCGGCGGCCTCGGCTTCAACCTGAAATGGAACATGGGCTGGATGCACGACACGCTGGATTACCTCCAGCAGGACCCTGTTTACCGCCAGTACCACCATGACAAACTGACCTTCGGCCTGCTCTACGCGTTCACCGAGAATTTCCTGCTGCCACTGTCCCACGATGAAGTGGTCCATGGTAAAGGCAGCCTGATCAACAAGATGGCGGGAGACGAGTGGCAGCAGCGCGCCTCGTTACGATTACTGTTCACCTACATGTACGCTTATCCCGGTGCCAAGCTGCTGTTTATGGGCGGCGAATTCGGCCAGCGCCGGGAGTGGAGTGAATCACGGGAACTGGACTGGTCGCTGCTGGCCTATCCGGAACATCAGGGCCTCAAACGCCTGGTGCAGGATCTCAACGGCCTCTATCGCCGGGAAGTGTCGCTGCACGGCGAGTGTTTCAGGCCTGAAGGCTTTGAATGGATTGACTGCCACGACTCACCTCAGTCCGTGATCAGTTTCCTGCGCAGCGTCAAAGGCGAAACCTCGGTAATTGTGGTCAATTTCACGCCGATACCCCGGCATTACTACCGCATCGGATTACCCCAGGGTGGGACCTGGCTTGAAATCTTCAGTTCAGATTCCGAGTACTATGGCGGCAGCAACCTGGGCAACCCCTTTCCCATGGCGGCGGACGAACAACCCTGGATGAACCGCAACTGGTCACTGGAACTGACTCTGCCGCCACTGGGCGCGATTGTCCTGAGGCCGGCCTCATGATCCGGGTTCTGTTCGCCACCAGTGAAGTCTACCCGCTGGTGAAAACCGGCGGTCTTGCCGATGTCTCAGCCAGCCTGCCAGAGGCACTCTGCCGGCTCGAATACGATGTCCAGATTCTGTTGCCGGGGTATCCGGATGCCCTGGAAGCCGCCAGAAAAGCCGGTTCCCGAAGAAAGTCCCGGTTCCAGCTCGGGCAATACAATGTCAGCCTCTGGCAGACCCGGCTCCCTGGCACGGCGGTAACGCTCTGGCTGGTGGACTGTCCGGCCCTGTTTGACCGGCTAGGAAACCCCTACAAAAACGATGACGGAAAAGACTGGTGGGACAACGCCCATCGATTCGCGCTGTTTGCCAGAGTCGGCGCCATGATGGCCACGGGCGATGCCGGGGTCACCTGGAAACCGGACCTGGTTCACTGCAATGACTGGCAGACCGGGCTTATTCCGGTCTTTATGGAACCCTGCCAGGATCGGCCGGGCACCGTTTTCACGATCCACAATCTCGCCTACCAAGGCATTTTCTCTCACGAAACCTTCCGGGCCCTGGGGTTGCCGGATTCACTCTGGCGGCTGGACCAACTGGAATTCCACGACCAGTTGTCCTTCATCAAGGGCGGCCTGGTGTTCAGTGATCGCATTACCACCGTCAGCCCCGGTTATGCCCGTGAAATCCAGACCCCGGAATTTGGCTGTGGCCTTGACGGCCTGCTCCGGCACCGGCGGGCGGCGTTAACGGGCATTCTCAACGGCATTGATACCCGCGTATGGAATCCGGAGGAAGATCCCGAGCTTGCCTTTCACTACGGGCGGGAACACCTTAAGAACAAAGCCCAGTGCCAGGCCCGACTTCAGCAGGAACTGGGCCTTGAGGTCAACGGCCGACCGTTGCTGGGGTTTATCGGCCGGCTGGTAGAACAAAAAGGCGTGGACTGGCTGATTGCGGCGATGCCTGAATTGCTGGAACAGGGCTGCCAGTTTGTGGTTCTCGGATCCGGTGAGGCCCGCTACGAGGAAGCCCTGAAACTGATGGCGAGGCAATGGCCAGGGCAGATGTCCCTGACCCTCGGTTACGATGAGGGGCTATCCCACCGAATCACCGGCGGTTGCGATCTGTTCCTGATGCCTTCCCGGTTCGAGCCTTGCGGTCTTAACCAGATGTACAGCATGCGCTACGGCACGGTTCCCGTGGTGCACGGGGTTGGCGGTTTATCAGACACTGTAAACGACCCGCAGGAAGTCGGCATCGACAAGGCCAACGGCTTCCGGTTCAGTGAGGCCAGCGTCCCGGCACTTCTGGGAGCGGTCAACCGTGCACTGGCGTATTTCAGCCAGCGCAAACAGTGGCGCCGGTTGCAGCAAAATGGCATGGCAACGGACTATTCCTGGAAGCGGCGGGCCCTCGATTATGGTGACCTCTACCGGAACATTCTGAAAGAACGTCAACTTCAACCGCAGGATTAGTGGGAGCCTGTGCCCGCTGGAGACAATCAACATGCATAAAGCGACGGAATTCCGACTTGAGGCCCACCCCATTATTCCCGAGGCGCTGGAGCGTCTTGAAGAGCTGGCCAACGATCTGTTTTACAGCTGGGATCACGGCGTTCGCAGCCTGCTCGCCCGGATCGACCTCCGGCTTTGGCTGAAAGTTGAGCATAACCCAAAGCTGTTTCTTCGCCGGGTGGCCCAGGACCGGCTCGATGAGGCTTCGGAGGACCGGGCATTCCTGGCCGAATACCGCCGGGTACTGAGCAGTTACGATGCCTACCTTGAAGCAGGTCCCGGGCCGGAAGTCACCGAAAAGCTGGATCCGGAAAAGACGTTGGTGGCCTACTTCTGTGCCGAATTTGGTTTCCATGAGAGCTTCCCTATTTACTCGGGAGGCCTGGGCATTCTCGCGGGCGATCATTGCAAGGCCGCCAGTGATCTGGCGTTGCCTTTCGTGGCTGTTGGCCTGCTGTACCAGCAGGGGTATTTCATCCAGAGTATCGACGCCCTGGGGCAGCAGATCGCCCGGTACCAGTCCCATTCCAGTGATGAACTGCCGATAACGCCGGTGGAAAAGGACGGCGAAGTGCTCAAGGTGTCCGTGCCTTTCCCCGGCCGCAACGTGGTTGCGCGGGTCTGGGAAGCCCGGGTCGGTCACATCCGTTTGTACCTGTTGGATAGCCACACAGAGGAAAACAGCCCCGAAGACCAGGAACTGACTCTTCAGCTATACGGAGGCGACGAGTCCACCCGGATCAGCCAGGAGATGCTTTTGGGCATCGGTGGAACCCGGATGCTGGAGGCATTGGGCCTGAAACCGACGGTGTGGCACATCAACGAGGGTCATGCTGCGTTCCAGATTCTCGAACGTTGCCGGCACATCATGGCCTCGGGGCTGAATTTTGAAGCCGCACTGGAAGCCGTTGCCGGCGCCACCCTGTTCACCACCCACACGCCTGTAGCAGCCGGCCACGACATCTTCCCCAGGGATCTGGTTCACCACGCCCTCGGGCATTACCTGGAGGAATCGGGGCTGGACTTCGAAACGGTATTTGCCCTGGGGGCCAAAGCGCGCGGTGACACCTTTAACATGACCAGCCTGGGCCTGCGGGGCTCACGTTTCCACAACGGTGTCAGCCGCATCCACGGTGGCGTGGCCTCTCATATGGAGGGGGATATCTGGCCCCAGGTGCCGGCGGAAGAAAACCCGCTTGGCTACATCACCAACGGCGTGCATGTTCCCACCTTTCTGGCGCCGGAATGGTCCAGCCTGTTCGATATCCAGGCCCCCACCTGGAAGAGTGAGCTGAGAAACCAGCAGTTCTGGGAATTTATCGATCAGATTCCGGATTATCACTACTGGAGTGTGCATAAAGCCCTCAAGCAACAGATGGGCGAGTATATTGTCCGCCGCCTGAGACGCCAGCACAAACGCAACGGAACCGGCCATTCGGTTACCGACAGGATGACCCGGCAGCTGATTTCTTCGGAAAAAGACACCCTGGTGATCGGCTTTGCCCGGCGGTTTGCCACCTACAAACGCGCCACTCTGATCTTCTCCGACCTTGACCGGCTGGAGCGAATTCTCACCAATCCGGATCGCCCGGTTGTTCTGGTTTTCGCCGGCAAGGCCCACCCCCGGGACAAGCCCGGCCAGCGCCTTATCAAGGTGATTCACGATCTTTCCATGCACCCCTCGCTCATGGGGCACCTGATCCTTCTGGAGGATTACGACCAGGCCATGGCGAGACGCCTGCTCAGTGGCGTGGATGTCTGGCTGAATACGCCGGAATACCCAAAGGAAGCCAGCGGAACCTCCGGTGAAAAAGCCGCTCTCAACGGTGCACTGAATCTCAGCGTGCTTGATGGCTGGTGGGGTGAAGGTTACGACGGCAAGAACGGCTGGGCGATTCCGCCCAGGGACACGGAGCTGGATGCCGAATTCCGTAACGAAGAGGAAGCCCGGGATCTGCTGGATCTACTGGAGCTTGAGGTGGTTCCGCTCTATTACGAACGGGTCTCTCAGGGCTTCTCGAAGGGCTGGGTAAAACGCTCGAAAACCTCCATGAAAACGATTACACCCCGATTCAACAGCCAACGCATGGTGATGGATTACGTCACCAACTATTATCAGCCGGCCTCAAGCCAGGGAGCCCTGCTGATGGCCGATGGTGGCAAGGTGGCCACCAGGCTGGCGGACTGGAAAGCGAAGGTACGGCAGGCGTGGCCGGGTGTTGAATTACACGTGGTGGGCTGTGTTGAGGCTCGCTGCCCCCACAACGACACTGTTGAGCTCCGGGTGGAGGCATTACTCAATGGCCTGGGCGCAGACGATGTGCGGGTCGAATGCCTGGTCAGCCCGGAGTGCACGGGAACCCACGAGAACCCTGGGCCAGGCAGTTTCTTTCTTGAAAAAGAAAGTGAAGCGGATGGCAGGACGGTATTTGTCGCCCGGGTCCGGCCTCCCTACCCCGGGCTCCAAACCCTCAGGTTGCGGATGTATCCGCATCACGAGGCGTTAACCCATCCGCTGGAAATGGGCGCCATGCTCTGGGTCTGAGCCCGTGCATGGCAGGTCTTACAGAACGTGCCGGCGGATGAAGCGGCCAATATCCAGCACTTCCTCGAGGCACACACTGTGCTCCATGGGGAAGGTCTGGTACGTCGGGCTGTAGCCCATGTTTTTCAGGGTTTCGACGCTGCGCACACCCAGCGATTCCGGCACCATCGGATCGAAAGTGCCGTGGTACACGCTGATGGGAACATTGGCATTCGCCTCTGAACGCTGAACGGAATCCGCGGTGGCGAAATAGGTGGATAACGCCAGAATGCCACCGAGGCGTTCCGGGTAGCTGAGCCCGAGCTCGTAGGCCACCGCCCCGCCCTGGGAAAAGCCGGCGATGATAATCCGGTGGGCGGGAATGCCCTTTTCGATTTCCCGTTGCACCAGTTTGCCGACAGCCCTGGCCGATGCCATCAGCTGTTCGGTATCCACCACCCGGTCGATGTCCATTGCCCTGATGTCATACCAGGCCGGCATGGTCATCCCGCCGTTGATGGTGACCGGCAGGTTGGGGGCGTGAGGGAAAATAAATCGCACCGCCGCATCCTCCGGCAGGCCAAGTTCAGGCACAACCGGCTCAAAGTCGTGGCCGCTGGCGCCAAGGCCATGGAGCCATATAACGGCCGCAGTCGGGTTTTTCCTGGTCTCGAGTTCAATATACTGAAGATCTTGCACTGGACTACCTCTTGTCAGAAAAAAAGTAAGGCCGGGTCATTCGGAACCGTTGTTCTTCCCGGCGTTGGCTTCAAGGGCCGTCACCACCGGATTGGCATACATATCCAGCAGGTAGGGTCGAATCGCCGGGTCACAGGCATCCAGGCGCCGCTCCATTTCCGCCTCGGCCGCCTCCATTTCCGCTGGCGACCAGGTTTCAGCGGTTACCACGGCATCGCTCACGGTATCGGGTATGGCGTGGGCCCCGGGGTGGAGTCCTCGCTGCTGATAAGCCACCAGATTTGAGGCATGAAGGTGATAATTGGCGTGCATTTCCTGGTCTATCCGGGCTGCAAGGTCCTTTGGATTCTCCGGTGAATCATGGATGGGAGCACCAAAATGCACGTGCACATGGCCCTTGAAGCCGGTCAGGCCCCTCATGATCTGTTCGGTGTCCTCACCTTCGCGCTTGATGTATCTGCCGGTGCGGGCCCGGGCTTCCAGTTCCTGGGCCTTGTCGGCATCGCAAGGGTCGTATTCGTAGGCAATGGAGACAGGCACAATGTGCAGCCGGTTCATGGCCTGCGCAAAACTGAGTCCGCTTTTCTTGCGGCTCATGTAGAACATTTTGACGATGGCCGGATCGGTGCAATCAAGGCCATCCTTGGCACGGCCTTCACGTTGCGCAATCCAGATACTGTGGTTAGTTTCGATGCTATGGTTGATGAAACCGGAGAGGGTGATGTAGGCGTCCCGCATTTCCCGCGGGCTGGTCATATTACGGCGTACGACAAAACTCTTGTTCAGCCGCATCATTTCGGCAAATACCGGGTTTGCCAACAGGTTGTCGCCAATGGCAATCCGGGTGGTGTGGAAACCATTCTGGAACAGCAGATAGTTTACCACCATCGGGTCAAACACAATGTCCCGGTGGTTTGAAATGAACAGGTGGGCGCTGTGTTTGCTAAGGTTTTCCAGACCACTGGTGGTTACCCGTGTGGTGGTGTTGTCCACCAGTTCACCAACGTAGCCGGAGAGCCCTGCCTGCAAGTCATCGATTCGACTGTAATGGCCGAAATGGCTGGCCAGCCAGCGGCGGGTAAACACCCGCAGGATGGCAGGCGCCCAGCGGGCAAGAGTTGGTGACTTGAATCGACCGACCATATCCAGAAATTCCTGATCATTGACCAGGCGGTGAATAGCAGCGCCGGTTTCTTCGTCCGAATAGGGACGGATGGCATCAAATTCCTGCATGGAAACCCTGTTATTATCAGTGTCTGTCACAGTATGGTGTGAACCGGTGGTTAAAAACGCGGTATTGTAGCGTTTCTTCCACCACTTTGCCTCCATCCGGACACCCGGTTTGCTGGCCAATCGCCAGGGTTATTCTGATATCATTGGCCACCGTGCCGAACAGGGCATTTTACCCGCACCAAAACACCGGCTCCCTGCCGGCTAACCGGTTACCCTATGTATCTTGATCAGGACTTCGAACAGCTTTCCGCCGAACGCCCCACCTCTTCAGGCCGGGATCCGGAACAGGTTCTGCACGAAATCTTCGGTTATGAAACCTTCCGGCCGCTGCAGGGTGACATTATCCGGGAAGTTTCGGAAGGCCGGGATGCCCTGGTACTGATGCCCACCGGGGGCGGCAAATCGCTTTGCTATCAGGTTCCGGCCCTGGTTCGGCCGGGAACGGCTATCGTCATCTCGCCGCTGATCGCACTGATGCAGGACCAGGTCGCGGCCCTGAAGGAATTGGGCGTAAAAGCCGCATTCCTCAACTCCACCATGGATTTCGAGCAGGCCCGCGCCACCGAATACGCGCTGATGACCGGCGAACTGGATCTGCTTTACTGCGCCCCGGAGCGGCTGATTCAGCCACGCACCATCGAGCTGCTGCACAATGCCTCCATCGCTCTGTTTGCCATTGACGAAGCCCACTGTGTTGCCCAGTGGGGCCACGATTTCCGCTCCGATTACCTGCAACTGAGTATGCTGGCGGAGGCTTTTCCCGGCATTCCACGGATCGCACTGACAGCAACCGCCGATGAGCGCACCCGCAGGGAGATTGCAGAACGGCTGTCGCTTACCACGGCAAAGCACTTCGTCAGTGGTTTCGACCGCCCCAATATTCAATATCGTATCGCACCAAAGACAAACGCCAGCAGACAGTTACTGGATTTCATTAAAGCAGAACACGAAGGTGACTGCGGTATTGTCTACTGCCTTTCCCGCAACAAGGTGGATGCCACGGCAAAAACCCTCACCCAGAAGGGCTACACCGCTCTGCCCTACCACGCCGGGCTTTCAGGTGAGCAGCGGGCTCATCACCAGGAACGGTTCCTGCGGGAAGACGGTGTCATTATTGTCGCCACTATTGCCTTTGGCATGGGCATTGACAAACCTGACGTACGCTTTGTAGCCCACCTGGACCTGCCGAAAAGCCTGGAAGCTTATTATCAGGAAACCGGACGGGCCGGACGCGACGGCAAGCCCTCCACCGCCTGGATGGTCTACGGCTTGCAGGATGTGATCAAGCTGCGGCAGATGCTTGAGGGTTCCCAGGGCAACGACCAGTTCAAGCGGGTAGAACGCCAGAAGCTGGATGCCATGCTGGGCCTTTGCGAAGTCACCAGTTGCCGTCGGCAGGTGCTTCTGCGCTACTTCGGCGACCAGCTTGATGCACCTTGTGGCAACTGTGATACTTGCCTGAACCCACCGGAAACCTGGGACGGAACCGTTGCCGTGCAGAAGGCGCTGTCCTGCGTATTCCGCACCGGCCAGCGCTTCGGTGTGACTTATCTGATTGATGTGCTCAGGGGCTCGGAAAACGAACGCATCCTGCAGACGGGACACCATCAGGTATCGACCTATGGGATTGGAACCGAGCTCAGTGTTAGCGAATGGAAATCGGTATTCAGGCAGTTGGTGGCAAACGGTTACCTGCGGGCAGATCGGGACGGCTATGGCGCGTTGCAGCTAACCGAACAGTGCCGACCCTTGCTGAAGGGTAAGCAGGCCATCAAGCTGCGTAAAGACCCGGTGGCCAAAAAAACCTCAAACCGCTCCGCCGGTGGCCGCGCCAGTGCACCGGTAAAAGACCAGGTCACCGACCAGGCCGGCTGGGAAGCGCTGCGAGCCTGCCGCAAGGCCCTCGCGGACAAACAGGGCGTGCCTCCCTATGTGATCTTCCACGACACCACCCTGCTCGGCATGCTCGAGCGCAAACCACGCACGCTGGAAGAACTTGCGGAAGTCAGTGGTGTGGGCGCCGCGAAGCTCGGGAAATACGGCGAGATTTTCCTGGAAACAATCGCAGGCCTGGATAGGGCCTGAGGTTCAGGCCTCAGCGTTGAGCCCCTTCTTCCTTACCCGATAATGCGGTTAACCGAGGAGTTCAGCTCCTCCGTTACCGAGGTTGGTAAGAAGGTGGGGGTGCGGAAAAGCGGCGGATAGGACACCCTGCAGGAATTCATGTCCGTTAAATCTTGTTTCGGCCCATTATGCGAAGTCTTTAGCGGCTTCTGATAAACTTTCACAGTATTGGGGGTTCAGCCCTTTTTTCTCTTTTTATTTGAACGGGAGCCAAACTGAATGGCCCATGAAGAACTGCATCTTAACCTCCGGAATCTGAAGCTTGAGGACTATGGCCAGCTTCAGCAACTGATGGACCGGGTCTACGATGACATCGGGGGTGCCTGGCCCAGGGAAACCATAAAGGCACTGGTAGAGCAGTTCCCGGACGGGCAGATCTGTATTGAGGAAAGCGGGCAACTGGTGGCGGTAGCGCTTACAGTACTCGTGAAGTACGAACGGTTCAGTAACCCCCACACCTACGACGACCTGATTCTCCGGAACGAAAAAATCTGGCATAACTCCAATGGCGATTCGCTGTACGGGCTGGATGTGTTCATCCACCCGGAATACCGCGGTTATCGCCTGGGCCGTCGGCTCTACGAAGCTCGCAAAGAGCTCTGCCGTTCCATGAACCTGCGGGCGATTCTCGCAGGCGGGCGTATCCCGAACTATTTCAAGTATGCCGAGCAGTACTCACCGGAAGAATACATTCAGCGGGTGGACCGCAAGGAAATCTACGACCCGATCCTGAGTTTTCAGCTCTCGAACGATTTCCAGGTTACCCGGCTGATGCACAAATACCTGCCGGAGGACGAAAAATCCCTCGGTTACGCCACGCTGCTGGAGTGGCGGAATATTCTGTATACTCCGCCCTCGTCGATTCTGAACGTTAAAAAAACCCAGGTTCGCCTTGGTGCCGTTCAGTGGCAGATGCGTGAATTCACCTCCGTGGAGGAAGTGCTGAAACAGGTGGAGTACTTCGTTGACGCGCTGTCTGATTACAAGAGCGACTTCGCCCTGTTCCCGGAATTTTTCAACGCGCCGCTGATGGGCCTGACTGACCAGATGGACCAGACCCGGGCCATTCGTTTCCTGGCCGGGTTTACCCAGCAGTTCCGGGAAGAAATGTCTGAAATGGCAGTCAGTTACAACATAAACATCATCACCGGCTCCATGCCGCTGATTGAAGACGACCGGGTGTATAACGTCTCATACCTTTGCCACCGTGATGGCCGGGTAGACGAGCAGCGCAAGATCCACATCACGCCCCACGAGCGCCGTGACTGGGTCATTGAAGGTGGCAACGAGTTCAAGGTGTTCGAAACCGACGCCGGCCGGGTCGCCATCATGATCTGCTACGACATCGAGTTTCCAGAGCTTGGCCGTATGGCAGCGGCCCAGGATGTAGACATTATCCTCGTGCCCTTCTGGACGGATACCAAGAACGGTTATCTGCGTGTTCGTCACTGTGCCCAGGCCCGGGCAATTGAAAACGAGTGTTATGTGGTAATCACCGGCAGCGTCGGTAATCTGCCGAAAGTTGAGAACCTGGACGTCCAGTATGCCCAGTCCTCCGTATTCTCGCCGTCTGACTTTGCCTTCCCCCACGATGCGGTGATGGCGGAGACAACGCCGAATACCGAGATGATCATGTTCTCAGACATGGATCTGGAAAAGCTGATGCTGGTGCGTAACGAGGGGTCCGTTACCAACCTGAAAGACCGCCGTGTTGATATGTACGAACTGAAAAACAAGTGATTTTGCCCGAGCAGCCAGACCAGGCTGTTGAAAAACTGCCTTAGGGGGGTATCGTATGGCACTGATGGCGTTGCAAAACCAAAAGTCAGTGTCTATTGTTTAATCAATATCCAACCTGCCTCCCAATGAGGCAGCTTGCTGTGGATACGGAAATCACCAGAGAACCTGAATCCATGAATGAAGCATTGCCGGATCTTGTCGCCCGTTTCCGAGTCAGGCGGGGCCTTTTCAAAAAGGAGCTTGTCGAGGCTTTCCTGTATGAACTGGACGGCTACGGGTGTGTTATGAAAACCGACAAAGTATTCAACCCGGGCGATACCCTGGTGCTGGATCTGATCATGGATATGCCGTTTGACAAGATCCGTGCCGAAGGAATGCCTGGCCTGGTGACTGAGCGCAGAAAGCATTGCAGCAATTTCTTTTATTCCATCGATTTTGTGGAGCTCGACTCCAACGGAAACTCTTCCCCGGCTGAGAAACTTCGCAGGATCCGGGAAGTGCTGTCCAAAAAGCAGTCGCTCAAATCACGTCGTTCCTCAGGCTCCGTGCCCGGTTTCCGGCAAATGGCCTGACTCTTGATTGTTGTTGAAACCCGTCCGTAAGGAGACATTACATGGCGAAGAAAGCCAAACAGAACGTTGATAAGATCGTCAAAAAGGTCAATAAAGAGTTTGAAAAAACCTCTTCCCAGATTGAAGGCCTCGTCAACGATGCATTAAAGCAGTTCGACAGCCTGCAGAATCAGGTTCAGGAACCGGTGCGCAAGCTGCTGAAGGAAATCGACGAGCTGCGCGACCGCGAGATGAAACGGTTCCATGAGGAGTTCGAGCGTCGCCTGAACGAATTTCACGAACTGCAGAGCAACATTCTGGAGCGGCTCGGTGTCGCCTCGAAAGAGGCGGGCGCCGGAGTGAAGAAGCTGACCGATGAAGTCAGCAGGGAAGCCAGCACCGCAGCCAAAAAAGCCGCGCCGAAGAAAACCACCAGGACACCTGCCAAGAAGTCCGCTGACAAGAAACCTGCTGCCAGAACAGCACCTGCCGCCAGGGCCGCGAAGCCGGTGGACAGGAGCGATCTCACCCAGGTCAAGGGCATCGGGCCGGCAACCGCGAAAAAGATGAAGGATGCGGGTATCACTTCCATCGATCAGATTGCCAACCCCTCGGAGGCAGACCAGGAAAAGCTGAAGGCCTTCTCAAACATCAAGGGATACAGCCAACTGGCCGCTGAAGCAAAAAAAATTAACTGATGCGAACGCCTGACCAGCCTGTTTTACGGGACATCGTCCTAGTTGGCGGCGGGCACAGCCACGTCGGGGTGCTGAAGCGGTTCGCCATGAACCCGGTCCCCGGCGTGCGCATCACGCTTATCTGCCGGGATACCCACACCCCCTACTCCGGCATGTTACCCGGATATGTAGCGGGCCATTACAGCTACGACGATGTCCATATCGACCTGAGTCGACTGGCGGAATATGCGGGAGCCCGTTTTTACCGGGCCGAGGCCACCGGCATCGACCGTGATCGAAAACGGGTTATCTGCCGCGGCCGCCCGGATGTGCCTTACGATATTCTCGCCATCAATATCGGCTCGTCTCCATGGGTCAATGGCGTGGAAGGTGCCTCAGACCATGCGGTTCCGGTGAAGCCGATTACCGGTTTCAACAACCGCTGGCTCGCCCTGCTCTCCCGCATTGAAAACCACAAGGGGCCGCTTACCGTGGCCGTGGTTGGTGCCGGCGCCGGCGGTGTTGAGCTGACCCTCGCCATGCAGTTCCGCCTCAGGAACGAGCTGAAACAGAGGGGCAGGGACCCAGGGCAGCTGCATTTTCACCTCTTTGACGCTGCGGACGACATTCTTCCTACCCACAACCCGAAGGTTCGTAAGGTATTTCGGAAAACGCTGTCTGAGCGTGGTGTGAAAGTTCATCTGGGTGCCCCTGTCACCAAGGTTCAGCAAAGTCTTCTGGTTACTGAATCCGGTGAAACCCTGCAAACCGACGAGGTACTCTGGGTAACCCGGGCCGGCGGTCCGGAGTGGCTGAAGCAAACGGGCCTGGCCCTGGACGATGGCCTTTTCCTTCGGGTTCGAGACACCCTGCAGGTGGAGAACGACGACCGTATTTTTGCCGCTGGCGATATCGCCAACGTAACCAACCATCCCCGGGAGAAAGCGGGTGTGTTTGCGGTGCGGCAAGGGCCACCCCTGGCGGACAACCTCAAACGGCTGGCAACCGGCAAAAACCCGAGGGACTTCTATCCGCAGAAGAAATGGCTGGCGCTGATCAGTACCGGTGACAAGTATGCGGTGGCCTCCCGTGGCAATATGCAGTTTGATGGCGGCTGGGTTTGGCGCTGGAAAGACTGGATTGACCGCCGGTTCATGAAAAAGTTCAACGAATTGCCTCCCATGGAGGATGAATCGGAACTGCCGGATACGGCGGCTGCCCAAAACCCTGAGGAAGCCTCCCAGGCCATTTCTGCCGTGGCCATGCGCTGTGGCGGTTGTGGCGCCAAGGTCGGTAGTACCGTTCTTTCCCGGGCCCTGGGGGAACTCAGGCCCATCGAACGGGACGACATCGTTATCGGCCTTCACGCTCCGGATGATGCGGCGGTTCTGAAAGTGCCGCCGGGTAAAGCGGTGGTCCATACCGTGGACTTCTTCCGCGCCTTTATTGACGACCCCTACGTATTTGGCAAGGTTGCCGCCAACCACAGCCTCGGCGATGTCTTTGCCATGGGCGCCGAAGCCCAGAGTGCTACGGCAGTGGCCACAGTTCCCTATGGCATTGAATCCAAGGTTGAAGACGTGGTTTACCAGATGATGTCGGGTGCGGTGGAAGTGCTGAACGAAGCCGGCTGTGCCCTGGTGGGCGGCCATACCGGCGAAGGCAGGGAGCTGGCACTGGGGTTTGCGGTAAACGGCCTGATCAATCCGGAATACGTGATGAGCAAAGGGGGATTGAAAGCCGGAGACGCGCTGATTCTCACCAAACCCATCGGCACCGGAACGCTCTTTGCCGCCCACGCCCGGTTGGCTGCCAAAGGCCGCTGGATCGACTCTGCCCTCGCCTCCATGATTCAGTCCAGCAAGGCCGCAGCGGATTGCCTGAGAAAGTTCGGCTCCAAAGCCTGCACGGATGTGACCGGTTTTGGTTTGCTCGGGCATCTGGTGGAGATGACCAAACCGTCTGGCGTCGATGCGGAGCTGCACTTGTCAGCCATCCCGATTTTGCCGGGCGCCGGGGAAACCGCAGCCGCGGGCATTCTGAGTTCGCTGCAGCCGGCCAATGTCCGGTTGCGACGGGGTATCCGGGATCAGGAGAAGTGGGTCAACCATCCCCGCTATCCGCTGATTTTTGATCCCCAGACGGCCGGCGGCCTGCTCGCCAGCGTCGCTGCCGACAAGGCAGAGGAATGTGTCCGGGAGCTCAAAGCGTTGGGCTATCCCCACACCGCCATCATTGGCCGCGTCACGGCTCAGGACGAAGCCGGTCCCATAGAGCCTGTCTCCCTTCGGGATTAACTCCTCTCTGAGCAGCGCCGCACCGCCAGGGTCAGCGCCCGCTCCAGGGATGCCTGCTCCTTTTCCGGTACAAAACGCCCGGCCAGTTGGCTGACCTGCGCTTTCAGGACTGCCAGAAATTCCGGATGCTGTTCGGCACGGTAAAGCAGGTCTGCCAGGGCCCGCTCATCCTTCACGGGAAAATAACCGGGATATTCTTTGCCAAGCAATCCAATATTCCCGGGGATGCCTGAGGCGATCACCGGCAGACCGGCCCTGCAGGCTTCCGAGACAACATTGGCGCCCCCCTCCATCACTGAACTGATCACCATCAGTTGACTGTTTGCCATCAGTTGCCGGATTTCATCCTGCTCCAGTTCGCCCAGCCAGCGGAACCGTGGGTTCTGCTCCACTTCCCGCTCGGCCATCTTCTGCCACTCCCCGTTGTGGGGCTTGCCAGCACAGAGGACCCGGATTGTTGAATCGTTCGGCAGCAACCTCGCTGCATACGCGGCCCGCAGGGAATCCTTTTCCTCTCTCAGGTGGCCAATGACACACACGCCGAACCCTGCATTCGCCTGGGCGGGCTGCGGTAAAGGATAGACTTCAGACCCCGCCGCTGACTGGCAGAGCGTGACCAGTTTGGTGGCAAATTGGGCGGGAATATCGTTTGCGACCAACTCATGCAGCCCGATCAACGCATCCGCTTCCATTATGGAGTACAGCGTGTCCTGCGGAAACTCCTGCTGGTGCCGGTAAATGTCGGTTCCGGTAAGCGCGACGATCAGGGGCTTTTCCGGGCGGGTTTTTCGAAACTGGCGAATCGCCCGAACACTGCGCCAGGCGTGCAAAGCCACGAGGGCATCACAGGGCTCCCCCCGGTATTCCGTAACCACAGAGACCCTGTGCCCGACATTTCCCAGCAGGGATTTCCAGCGCTCTGCCGTGGCACGGTTGCCCGCTTTTGATCCAGGTTCTGCTGGAGTAATTATGATTATCTTCATGCGCTCGCCTGGGATTGACTAAGTGAAAGATTAGGCGCGGGCTCCTGAGCCAATCAAATCCGGAAATCGTATAGCTGTTCAGAGTTGACGTAAATCAGGGTATCCTGCCGGACACCAGGGAACGTTGATCTCACTCGCCGTAAGCCCAAGCTGTCTATCAGAACGAGGAATCCCAATGGCTCTTAATCTTATACGGAAATTGATGATTTCCAGCCTTTTCTGTTTTACCGCAACATCGGCGTTCGCTGAAACCTTTGTGTTTACAGCCATACCCGATGAGGATGAAACCAAACTGGTGGAGCGCTTCAAGGGCGTTGCGGATTACCTCTCCGGTGAACTGGATGTTGAGGTCCGCTACATCCCCGTTAAATCTTACGCCGCCGCGGTTTCCGCGTTCCGCAACAATCAGGTTCAGCTGGCCTGGTTCGGCGGGCTGTCCGGTGTTCAGGCGCGTCGCCTGGTGCCGGGCTCCGAGGCGATTGCCCAGGGCGTGGAGGATGAAGCGTTTGAAACCTACTTCATTGCCAACACCAGCACCGGTATAGGGCCTGCAGATGAGCTTTCCGCGCTGGAAGATGAACTCCGGGGCAAAACCTTTACCTTCGGCTCCAAGGGTTCCACCTCCGGCCGCCTGATGCCTGAATTCTATATCCGTGACGTGTTTGGTGCCCAGCCGGCAGATTTCTTCTCCCGCGTTGGCTTCAGTGGCAACCACACCCGTACCCTGCGTCTTGTCGAAGCCGGTACCTACGAAGTGGGCGCCCTGAACTTTCAGGTTTGGGAAAAAGAACTGGCCGAGGGCAACATCAACACCGACGCGGTTAAGGTCATCTGGACCACGCCTGCCTACCCGGATTATCAGTGGACCATTCGCGGTGACGTCGACGAACGTTTCGGCGACGGTTTCAAACAGCGCGTCACCGAAGCGCTTCTCAACCTGAACGATGAGAAACTGCTTGAGAGCTTTCCCCGCTCCGGTTTTATTCCTGCATCGAACGACGATTACGAACCTGTTCGCAAGACTGCGGAAGAGATTGGAATCCTTGATTGATGTCAGGCTTTGAGCTAACGGGCCTCACGGCCTCTTTCGGTGGTAAGCGGGTTATTGGCCCGCTCTCACTGAGGGTTCAACAGGGTGAAAAGGTCGCCCTGGTTGGCAAGAGCGGTGCCGGCAAGTCCACACTCATTCGTTTGATTCACGAACGAGTTGATCGCGAGTCTTCTCTGGTCCCCCAGGATCTGGGCCTGGTGAATGCCCTGCCGGTATTCCATAACGTGTTTATGGGTCAGCTCGACAAACATTCCGCCTGGTACAGTGTGGTTACCCTGATACGCCCGTTTTTCCGGGACCGCGAAAAGGTTCGCGAGATTCTGGAAGCGCTGGGTATGCCGGAAAAACTCTGGATGCCGGCCGCTTCACTCTCCGGAGGCCAACGCCAGCGTGTTGCCATTGCCCGGGCTCTGTATCGTAACGCGCCGATGCTGCTTGCTGACGAGCCAATTTCCGCCCTCGACGGCCCCATGGCTCATCTGGTGATGGAGCTACTCAGGCAACGATTCGACACGAGTGTGATAGCACTTCATGATGTCGAAATGGCTCTGAAGTACTGCAACCGGATCGTCGGAATCCAGGACGGACAGGTGGCCCTGGATGAAGCCAGTGACCGCCTGAAGGCAGCCGACATCATGTTTCTTTACTAGGGAAACGGCCAGTTACATGTTTTTTTCGCCAACGGTTCGCACCAGCCTGATCTTTCTTGCCATCGCCCTGGTCGGACTGCTGTTTGCTGACATGACCATTACGGCATCGAATCCCTGGCGGGACCTCGGCAACTTCTTTCTTGGCGTGATCACTCCGAATTTCTTCAGCAGCGAAGGGTTGATGACCGCGCTGCTGAGAACCGTCGCCTTTGCCTTTGTGGGGGTGGCACTGGGTGGCGTTTGCGGGTTTTTACTGTCGCTGGTTTACCGCTTCCTGCCTGTCCGGATATTCTGCGCCTTTATCCGGGCCATCCATGAGCTTTTCTGGGCACTTATTTTCCTACAGTTTTTTGGATTTCATCCCCTTACCGGGGTGCTGGCGATAGCCATTCCCTACTCCGGGATTTTCGCCAAAGTCTATTCCGAAATCCTGGATGAGGCGGACCCGGAACCCGGCCGTCTGCTTCCGCCGCGCACCGGGGTTATCGCGGCGTTTCTCTACACCCGAATTCCCGATTGCTGGGTGCAGTTGCGGACCTACACCGCCTACCGCCTGGAATGCGGCCTTCGTTCCAGCGCCATTCTCGGGTTTGTTGGCCTGCCCACACTCGGCTTCTACCTGGAATCTTCCTTCTCCCAGGGGCTCTACTCCGATGCCGGAGCAATGCTGATCCTGTTTTACGTGTTGATCGCGACCATGCCTCTTTGGGTACGGCAGAAGCTTTTGCCGGTTTATGTCCTCGGTGCTCCATTCTTTCTGGGCGAAGGTCTGCCCATTGTCTGGGGTAACGTTGAACGATTTTTCACGGAAGACATCGTACCCAGCCCCCTGAGAAACGGCGAGGGGCTCGCGGGCCTGGTTCCCTGGATCAATGACCTGATGATCAACGAAGCCATGCCCGGCATCTGGAATACCGTGATACTGACCCAGATTGCCCTTGTGGCCACCGGCATACTGACCCTTCTGGCTTTCCCATTGATCTCCAGTCATTTCGGCGGCCCGGTCCGGCGCACCTCTGGACATGTTTTCCTGGTAATCGCGCGTTCTACACCGGAATACATCCTGGCCTATATTCTCCTGCAGCTCTGGGGGCCATCCATGCTGCCGGCAGTGGTGGCACTGGCGCTTCATAACGGCGGCATCATCGGCCACCTGATCGGCCGGCAGACCAATTCCATACACCTTCGTCCGGACGCGCCTAGTGGTTTCAACCGTTACAGCTGGGAACTGGTTCCGCGGGTCTACCGATCTTTCCTTGCGTTTCTTTTCTACCGCTGGGAAATCATCATGCGGGAAACCGCCATTCTCGGCATTCTTGGTATCTACACGCTGGGCTTCTATGTCGACAGTGCCATCCAGAACATCCGGTTTGACCGGGCCATGATCCTGATCCTGATCACCGCCCTGCTGAACGTCGGCATTGATGCCCTGGGCCGTCACATTCGCAGGAAGCTGGCCCTGCAGACCATGCCAACCTGCTGATTGGCCAGCTTTTCATGGAATACCCGCTGCGATCCCCGTCACAGTTCCGTCATTTGAGTCAATCCTGGGCCCGGATATGGCGACAGGTTGGCGGTATTGAGCAGATACATACCGTTACAATACCCTCACCTTTTGCATCATTCCGAGTTCTGGTGACCATGGTTGACGGGCTGATTCTTCTTACTCAGGTGGGGCTGCTGGCTCTGCTTCTTTTACTGGCTTTCCGGATGTCGGCGCTGGTGCGCGCGGAACCCGTTAATTACACGTCTCTCGTCTGTATGGGTGAGCCCCACGCCGCTGACCGGGCAAGTTTACGACAGCATTCGTCCAGACCTGTTTCAGATCGGGCTCAGCTGATCACCCAGTTGCATATCCTTGCCGGCTTGCAGGAGCGGGATTGCAGGGTAAACGGGTTGGACCTGTCGGCGGCACCGGAAACAGTGCGGGCGTATGCCGCAGCGTGGCTGTATGGTGCCGGATGCGCACTGAGCGAAAAATCCACCCGCCATTCCGGGGCGCTGGCCCGCGTGGTCGCCCAGATCGCAAGCCGTAAGGCCGGCATCCCACAACCGAAAGCCCTCCAAGCGATAAGCACATTAACTGGAAGCACCGTACTGCTGGCCTGCTTCCGGGCGGGACTGGAAGGTGCGGAATTCTGGCAGTACAACCATTACGTACCGCCTACATCGAGCCTCTACGAGGCCATTACCGCCAACGCGTTTATTTAGCGACCTGCCCCGGGGCGGTTTCAAGCACCCAGTCAGTGCCCAGGGCAACCGGTTCTGCGTGGTTCTGTTCGTCGGCCCGGCTACCGGTAATCTCCGGGTGTGCGAACCCGCCATCATCGGTATTGGCCATGCTGTCCACATCCACGGAACGGACCATGTAGGTAACGCCGCCGGCCCGTACTTTCGCCCGGTGGGTCAACCCGAAGACAAAACGGCAGTAATCGAGTTTCAGCTGAACCAGATCCTGCTCAGCCTTGCGGATTTTCCTCAGCAGTACCTTCTGAACACTATCTCCGTAATCCATCACGTGACCCCTGACATTGGCAATTTCGCCATTTTACACAATCCTGACCGCTTGTCAGCCAGCCGATTCCCGGTTTGCAGCTCTCTTCCTCGTACCATAACCCCACCCTGAATGAACCAGCAGGTATTATGGTGGTTTCTCCTTCCAAGGCAAAGGTTTCTAAACTGGCGCCAGTCATGAGAAAATACCGCGCCTTCAATTGACCCACTCTGACCACAGGACACGCCCGTGCAGCCGGATATTTCCGTTAAGCACCTAAGCAAGGTTTATGATGACGGCTTCCAGGCCCTGAAAGACATCAATCTGGACATCAAGCGTGGCGAGATCTTCGCCCTGCTCGGCCCCAATGGCGCCGGCAAAACCACGCTGATCAGTATCATCTGCGGCATCGTCAACCTCTCTTCCGGCCAGGTACAAGCCGCCGGTTACGACATCGTCAAAGACTACCGCAAGGCCCGGGAAACCATTGGCCTGGTACCCCAGGAGCTGAATACCGATTCCTTCGAGACCGTCTGGAATGCGGTGTCTTTCAGCCGTGGCCTGTTCGGTAAGCCACCGAAGCCGGCACACATCGAGAAAGTGTTGAAAGACCTGTCCCTGTGGGAAAAACGCAACAATCGGATCATGTCCCTCTCTGGCGGCATGAAGCGCCGGGTGATGATTGCCAAGGCCCTCTCCCACGAGCCACAGATCCTGTTCCTGGATGAGCCCACCGCGGGCGTTGACGTGGAATTGCGCCGGGACATGTGGGAAATGGTCCGCAAGCTCCGGGACAACGGTGTTACGATCATCCTCACCACCCATTACATCGAGGAGGCCGAGGAAATGGCGGACCGCATCGGTGTGATCCGGGATGGTGAGATCATCCTGGTGGAAGACAAAGCCCAACTGATGACCAAACTGGGCAAAAAGGAACTCCGGCTCCAACTTCAGCAGAAGCTGGACAAGATGCCCGGCGAACTCATGCTGGAGCCCGTGGAACTGTCGGGCGATGGTTACGAACTGATTTACACCTTCGATTCCCAGCAGGAACAGGCCGGCGTGGCCCGACTGCTTCGCACACTTGGCGACCTTGGTATCGAATACCGGGACCTGCAAACCCGGGAAAGTTCCCTCGAAGAGATTTTTGTCGGCCTGGTGCACGAATAGGCCTGCAGGCCCATTGGAGAAATGGCATGAACCTTTACGGTATCCGCGCAATCTACAATTTTGAAATGGCCCGCATGAAGCGCACGGTGATGCAGAGCGTGCTTTCGCCGGTGATCTCCACCTCCCTGTACTTTGTCGTCTTCGGCTCGGCCATTGGCTCACGCATGGGCGACATCAACAACATCGCCTACGGTGCCTATATCATTCCCGGCCTGGTAATGCTGTCCCTGCTGATGCAGAGCATTTCCAACGCCTCCTTCGGCATCTATATGCCCAAGTTCTCCGGCACCATCTATGAGGTGCTCTCGGCGCCGGTGTCCTACGTGGAAGTGGTGCTTGGCTACGTGGGTGCTGCCGCCACCAAGTCAGTTATCCTGGGGCTGATTATTCTGGCAACCGCAAAATTCTTTGTGGATTACGACGTGCTGCATCCCTTCTGGATGGTCTCCTTCCTGGTGCTCACCTCGATCACCTTCAGCCTGTTTGGATTCATCATCGGCATCTGGGCGGACGGGTTCGAGAAACTGCAGATTGTACCCATGATGATCGTAACGCCGCTGGTATTCCTTGGCGGTACTTTCTACTCCATTGATATGCTGCCGGAAACCTGGCAAACCATCAGCCTGTTCAACCCCGTGGTATACCTGATCAGCGGCTTCCGCTGGGCGTTCTATGGTGTGTCTGACGTCCATGTGGGCATCAGCGTGGGCATGACCCTTGTATTCCTGACCGCGTGCATGACAGGCATCTGGTGGATTTTCAGAACCGGCTACCGGCTGCGCTCATGAACCCGGGAATCAGCATGTTCCGCACGCTCAAGCACTGGGCGATACTTGCAGCCGGTTCCGCAGCGTATGGCTGCTCCCCGGGCGTAGCCGCGCCCCAGGAAGGCCTGCCGCTCATTGATGCCTGCTATGTCTCAGAGGCAGGCTCCGTGCCCGTTCAACTGGAAGTGGCCAGCACCGCGGAACAGCGGCGAAAAGGATTGATGGGACGAACCTCCCTGGCGCCGGATGCCGGCATGCTGTTCGAGTTCCGGAAACCGAGAGACGCCGGTCACGGCTTCTGGATGTACAACACCCTGATTCCGCTGGACATCGCCTACCTGAACCGGGACGGGGTGATTGGCAGTATCCGCCAGATGGTGCCCTGCGGCTCAGCCAGCGGTTCCGGGTGTCCCAGCTACCCGGCGGGAGTGCCTTTCATTAAGGCAGTGGAGATGAACGCCGGGTTCTTCCGGGAGCGAGGTATCCGGCGCTACGACAGGCTGTACCTCGGCAAAAACAACTGCCCGGCACCCTAGGAGTCTGCGCGGCAGAAAATCGCACCGCTGCGATCACCCCACTTCCTGGTGAGTATTTCCAGACAGTTGTACAGAAGGCTGCGTTTGGCACGAAACGGTCGCAACATGAAGGGCAGATAGTTATTGTCCGCATAGACCAGATGTTCCTCGCATTCGTCCAGCCACTCCTGACGCTTGTCTCCGACAACGGCCTAAAGCGATTGCCAGGGATTTGGCTTGGCCTCCATGGCGGTCAACACGTCTTCCAAGCAGGCCGCCAGATAGGAGCGGCTGCGCGACTGTGAGGCAGATGTCCTTCGCTTCCTGGACGACCCGGCGATCCCGTTTACCAATAACCAGGGTGAGCGCGGCATCGGCATGCTCAAGGTGCAGCAGAAAATCTCCGGCTGCTGTTAGCGGCTGCCAGAACCTGCGCATATATAACCTATATAGGTTAAAGCCAATCCCAACTGGTAAATTCGATATGCGGTGTGACAGAAACACCGAATGACTCCCAAGCGTGAATGCGGTAGCATTCACTCAGAAAACAGCCAGGAGCAGGAGGCTCCTTGGCGATGGAATCAAAGAGGCACAAGGAGTGTCATCGGATGGTGCATCCAACGTCCCCCCGGCCAGCCCCTTCAAGCCCTCAAGGCAGGCACCGCGCAACAGGACGACTCGAACACAGTTGTCTGGGCGGTAAGCCACCCTGCGTCTGGCACGATCTGATGGTTGAAGTTCATGGCAAGAGCCACCCCACCACCCAATCGCTGGTGGTCTGGGAAAAGGCCGGTGCCGAAGGCACTGAGAACGCCAATCCCCGTTTGCCAGAGGGTGAGCTGGACCACACCGGGCTGAACAAGCGTCCAATCAACCGGCTGCAAAGTGACTTCAACCTCCGCTATTACCGCTGCCAGCAGATCAAACGACTGCTGCCGCATCCGATTGCGTTCGACGGTGCCATGGTGGGTGTTACACCGAATGACCGCCCGGTGTTGGGGTTTGAAGTCCAACGGAACGAAAACGTACGCTAAGGCCATTCCTCCAGCTCCGATGGTTGCTTCAGTGGTCTGAGCTGACCATTCAGCACCTGCTCTGCCAGGGTAAACGAGTAGTGACCCAGCATGTTCACATGCTTAAGTCGCTTTGCCGGCCGGAGCCGCTTTGAACTCGATATCGCACAGTAATTTCGGCAAGAAGCGCCTGACCCGGCCATACTGCTCCACCATTTCATCCTGAAAGTTATTATCGTAGGGTCGTGCGAGCTCATGAACAGTGGCAATGGATTCCGCCAGTTTTTCACGCGGCATTTTGGCGAAGATGGCTGATCTCAGCAGTTCATCTTGCATACGTTCATTGAGTATCAGGGCGCATACCTCCGCCAGGGCCAATGCGGATTTATCCAGATCTTTCAGTGTTCGCAGTCGTTTTTTCTGGCCCAGCTTTTTCGCCTCACCGGCAATATAGGTAATCAGTAAATCCAGAACATCCAGGGCCTCATCGAGGGCAATGGTTTCATACGCCTTGGCGAACGCAACCAGGATGGCGGTGCGTTTGCTCTCCGGCATACGGGCTATTTTGTGCATGGAAATCATACCGGCGTGACGAGCGATATTTTTAAAGCGCACTGGCGGGATGCCGGTGAAATCCAAGTCGTGCATGCCGAATGCCTTCAGCTCCCGATAACGATCAACCGCTTCGTTAAAGGCCGGACCACTGATAGTCACCGGTCCTTTGCGGTACCGGTCAAAGCGGGAAGTTCGCGATCCCTCCGGAACCTGAAGAAGCGTTTCCAGCTTGCCGACCTGCTCCTGCGTCGGCAAAACCGACAATCGTTGCCACAGCCGATTTGTGGACCGCTCCCGTACCTCGGAAATCAAGCGTGTCAGCGTGGTGGCTCCAGGCAGCAGAATCTTGTGTTGTATCAGCCACCCGGTTGCCAGATCAAACAGCAGGCTGGGCCGCTCGTTGCTGATCCAGCTACGCGTGTAGAGTAAGCGGCTCAGTCGAAATGACCATGGCCATGTAAACTCCCGGTACTGATATTGTGTTCGGATCTGCGCTGCGTGCTCACGTCGAGTGGTATCCCGTTGTGCATAGGTGGACAGAATCCCTATATCCGCGATGCCAAGCTGTCGGGCAATAAACCATTGCACGTTGATCGGCACTTGTGACAAATCGGTGAGGAAGGTTCCGAGGAATCGAACACAGCCAAGCTGCAAGGCAACACCGAAACGGTTTTGATCACCGCGCCGTTGAAGGAGAAAGGCAAGGTCGGCTCCATCCAGATGAAAGTAGCGGGCCAACTGCACTTCATTCGGTTCGCCCGTGAATTGCCCATAGCTGGCTTTCTGTTCCGAGGTTAAAAAATCAACGGGCATGTATTCCCCCAGCCAAAATAGCTTGTCAAATTTGTCGGTTCTTCCGCAAGACCGAATAAAATTGTGCAAATCGCGAGCGATTGCAGTGTCTAATAAATTATAACTTTGTGGACATCATAAAATGACCAGCATAAACTGTCTATTAAATCGTTAAAACATCGCTTAGTAGACAGCTGGTCTACAAATCGATTTAGGAGACATTTTTTACCATGAGACTCTTTGGATATGCCCGTGTTTCCACCAGTCAGCAGTCCCTCGATGTGCAGGTGAAGGCGCTTAAGGCAGAGGGCGTCCGTGCAAACCGGATTTTTACCGACAAGGTGTCCGGCAGTCATGTGAACCGCGAAGGACTTCAGATGCTCCGGCTCAAGGTGGAGGAAGGTGATGTCATCCTGGTGAAGAAACTGGATCGGCTTGGCCGCGACACAGCGGACATGATCCAACTCATCAAGGAGTTCGACGACATGGGTGTGGCCATCCGATTCCTGGACGATGGGATCAGCACTGAAGGGACTATGGGTAAGATGGTTGTCACCATCCTGTCAGCCGTGGCCCAGGCCGAACGCCAGCGCATACTGGAGCGCACCAACGAGGGCCGCCTGGAGGCTAAGGCCAAGGGCGTCAAATTTGGGCGCAAGCCCACAGTGGATAAAGCTAAAGTTCGCGCTCTCCACGGACAAGGAGTCGGCGCTACGGAGATTGCTAGGCAATTGAAGATTGGCCGGTCAACCGTCTATAAAGCGCTGGAATTGGGCTAAAAATAGAGCTATACTCAGCCCAATAGTTGGCCTTAGTGCGAAGCTTGATAGAGAGGTGGTTATGTTACAGAAGGTCATGTGTGGATACACCACACCCATTAGCAAATTCAAATCCAATCCTACCGCTGTTCTGGCAGAAGCGGAAGGTGAGGCTGTGGCAGTATCGTCCCATAACGAGATCCAATTCTATGTGGTACCGGCTCATCTCTATGAGGAGATGATCAACTTCGTTGAGTTCAAGCAACGCGGAACCACGGAGCTAAAAACCGCTCCGGCCAAGTTCAACCTGACCGAAGACATGGTTGAGGGGATGACGGATAAACTTAAGAACCTTTCCGATGATGACTTGGGAGAATTTATTGAATGCGACAGCAATACATAAAAGGCGGCGATAATAAACCGTTCGTGATCGTGGAAGACGAACGTAACGATGAGAACACACCGAAACCTGACAATGCCAAAAACCTGCATCGATATGAAGGTCAACTGGATAAACTGAGTCAGGCAACCAAAAATACTCTCAAGAAGAAAAAATAGCGGGCGGCAATGACAAAGGTTCGGTTATTTCAAAGCAGGCTCATTATTGACACGCTTGGAAAAGCGGCTGCCGATGACTTGCTCGACGACTTCAGATTGTATAAAGAAAAAGGCATTTTACCGGCAACCTTTGGCCGGGATGCGCCCTATGATTTCACGCACAATCGCCAATACGTCCAACTGCAACACATCCATATCAAACAGGATGGCAAGCAATTCCCGTTGAGGCTGGTTCAGTTTCACCGGAAATCCGATTACGTCCTGGTTTATTGCCCTGGCTTCTTTGACAGCAATACCTACTTACTGATTACCGTGATCAAGCACTGGAATTACAAAAAGCCTGACGAGATAGAAGGTACTGACAAAGATCCCAATCTCATGGCCAAGCTCGAAAAAATTGCCGAAGGCTTCCGGGAGAAGTTCTGACGATGACCGAAGAAGAGCTCGATAAGCTGATGGAAAACTACGAAACCACGGACTTACTGGACGTGATTAACAACGGGCCATTCCATCTCCGAGATGACGTTTTCTCGTTACATCACTTTGCCATGCAGGTTTGCAACCACGGTGATACCAGCAGCGCAATGGAAATGTTCGAGCTTGCCGAAGAGCTTGAAAGCAAGCTCGATGATGAAATTGAGAACATGGAACGTCTACGGGATCAGATCTCCAAACTGTTGGAGTTAAAGCCAGCCAGCCTTGATGACGAAGAAATATGACCAGCAAAGACAATGTTACACCATTCGGACCATAAAGCCTTCCTATAGCTTAGCGTACGTTTTCGTTCCGTTGGACTTCAAACCCCGAAGATGGCCTGCGGAATCGGGTGCTCGGATATGCAGACCTCAGCTGTCTTTCCATTCCGGCTTGCGTTTCTCCAGGAACGCACAGATACCTTCCCGGGCATCGTTCGCCATCATATTGTCCGCCATCACCTTAGAGGTGTACTCGTAGGCATCGGCCAATGGCATTTCCAGTTGCCGATAGAACGCCTCCTTGCCGATCTTCAGGGTATGACCCGACTTTCCGGCAATGGTGCGGGCCAGCTTGTAGACGGCTTCATCCAGAATCTGCTCATCCACCACCTGGTTCACCAGCCCCAGGCGCTCTGCCTTCGGCGCGCTGATCAGCTCACCGGTCAGTAGCATTTCCATCGTATGCTTGCGCGACACATTCCGCGACAGGGCCACCATCGGCGTTGAACAGAACAGCCCGATATTCACCCCGGGCGTGGCAAACCGCGCGGTATCCGCCGCCACCGCAAGATCACAACTGGCCACCAACTGACAGCCCGCCGCCGTTGCAACGCCCGCCACCCGGGCAATCACCGGCCGGGGCAGATTCACGATCTGCTGCATCACTTTGCTGCACTGGTTAAACAGTGCCAGCTGAAACTCATGGCTATCGAACTGTTCCCGAACCTCCCGAAGATCGTGCCCGGCGCAGAACACGTTGCCATGGGCCGCCAGAACCACTACCCGTGTTTCAGAATCCGAGGCGATGGTCTCCAGCTCTTCGGACAATGCCTCCAGCATGGCCATCGAAAGGCTGTTTTTCTTATCGGGCTGGTTCAGCGTAAGCGTGGTAATGCCGTTTTCGCTGTACTTGTGGACCAACGGTTCCGATTGTGCTGTCATGACTGCTCTCCTGTTCGAGCCCTTATACGTGGCAGGGGCGGTCCGGAAGCTTTTCCCAGAATCGTGCGGAGCCATGGATGGCGGAGCCGAGCGCACAGGTAAGTATTTACAGCGTATTTTGGGAACAACTTCCGGACCGCCTTCTCCGAAGTCCAGGTTCCAGTATTGCCGAGACAGCCTATACTGTCGAAGCGACTTTTGGAGGGTCCCCGGTTTTCGGCTGTAGGGTTGTTACCGGCCGCCGCTGCCCCTAAAGTCTGTAGCAACGCCAAAATACCGACAGGAGCCATTCATGTGGAAAACGATCATTATTAAAGCCATTCTCGCCATTGCTATTATCGGAGGCGGCATCATGGTGATTATCAAGGATGACCCGGCAACCCCAACCGGAGACATCAATCGCATCCAGCCTCTGCCGGAGCAGAACGATCCGTAGACCGTGTTCCGACTGGTTATTGCTGCCTCTGCAGTCATTTCCCCGCTTTCACCGGCACCGGATTGTACCAACTGCCGTCTGCCGCAATAAGCGCGTCTGCGGCTCTGGGTCCCCAACTACCCGGTTGGTACGCCAGGGTCCGGTGATGCTTCGTCAGGACAGGATCAAGCACCGCCCAGGCAGCCTCGAGACAGTCCTCGTGGGCGAATAATGCCCCATTACCGGCCATGGCGTCCCCCAAAAGCCGCTCGTAGGGCGATTCCTCTTCCGGCTGTTCGTCCTGCAGGCAGAGTTCGTGCTGTTCCCCGGTGAATTCCTTGCCTGCGCGCTTGACACGTGCGGCCAGGGCCACGGCGGAGCCCGGTGACAGCCGGAAGCGCAGATAATTGGCCGGACCGGTTACAGGCGAAGAATCATCGAACAGTCGCTGCGGCGGCGGCTTCAACTCAACCACAACCTCGGCCGCCGTGGTGGCCAGACTTTTGCCCGCGCGCAGATACCACGGTACCCCCTGCCAGCGCCATGAATCTATATACAGCCTCAGGGCGCAGAAGGTCTCGACATCGGACCCCTTTGCCACGCCCTGCTCCTGACGGTAACCGGCGTACTGGCCGCGCACCAGGTCGTCGGGCGCCAGTGGGCGCATGGCCCGGAACACCTTGTACTTTTCTGCGTGCGCGGCGTCAAAGTCCTGATAACCCGGCGGCTCCATGGCCAGCAGTGCGAGGATCTGGAACAGGTGGTTCTGGACAACATCCCGCAGCGTGCCGGCGCTTTCGAAAAATGCGCCGCGCCCCTCCACACCGAAATCCTCGGCCAACGTGATCTGCACGCTGGCCACGTGGTTGCGGTTCCAGATTGGCTCAAGGAAGGAATTGGCGAAGCGGAAATAGAGGATATTCATGATCGCTTCTTTGCCAAGGTAGTGATCGATGCGGAAAATCGCATCTTCGGCAAACACCGAGCGCAGCACGCGGTTGAGTGCCCGCGCGGACGCCAGGTCGCGTCCGAACGGCTTTTCGACGATGACACGAGCCTGCCCGGCCAGACCCGCAGCGCCAAGCCCCTGGGTGACTGTCTCGAACAAGGAAGGCGGAATAGCCAGGTAATGCGCCGGCCGCCGGGCCTCGCCCAGCGTTTTCTTGAGCGCCGTGAACGTACCCGGCTCGTTGTAGTCGCCACTGACGTAGCCGAGTAGGGAGAGCAGTCGGTCAAGGGCGGGTTTGTCGTCGATCTTGCCGGATGCCGCGATGGCGTCCCGGGCGCGCTGGCGCAGTTGCGTCAGGCTCAGCCTGGAATTCGCGACGCCAACCACCGGGGCGTCGAGGGTGCCGCGTTTTGCCATTGCGTAGAGCGCTGGAAAGATCTTCTTGCGGGCAAGGTCACCGGTAATGCCGAACAACACCAGCGCATCCGCCGGCGGTGTGTGGTCGGGACTGGTATCCACCTCAGTGCTCCTTTTTCTTTTCATCATGGCCACCAAACTGCTTTCGCATCGCAGACAGCACCCGGTTGGCATAGCCGGCATTGCCTTGCGAGGCAAAGCGCCCGAACAGCGCGGCGCTGATGACCGGCGCTGGCACGCCCTCGTCGATAGCCGCCAGTGCGGTCCAGCGCCCCTCACCGGAATCCGACACCCGCCCCGAGAAGCCGCTGAGATCAGCATCCTCCAACAGCGCCGCGGCCGTCAGATCGAGCAGCCACGACGCCACCACGCTGCCGCGCCGCCAGACTTCCGCAATCTCAGGCAGGTCGAGCTCGTACTGGTAATACTCGGGGTTGCCCATCGGCGCAGTCTCGGCGTCACTATCATGCACACGCTTGCCGGCGTTGGCGTTATGCAGGATGTTCAGGCCCTCGGCATACGCCGCCATCAGGCCGTATTCGATGCCATTGTGGACCATCTTGACGAAGTGTCCGGCGCCGTGGGGACCGCAGTGCAGGTAGCCCTGTTCAGCGGTAGTGCCGGGCTTGTCCCGGCCGGGAGTACGTGGCGCCGTGCCCATCCCCGGCGCCAGCGTGGCAAAAACCGGATCGAGGTGCCGGACGATGTCCTGCTCGCCACCGATCATCAGGCAAAAGCCACGCTCCAGGCCAGCGACGCCGCCGCTGGTTCCCACATCCACATAATGCACTCGGTTCTGCTGCAATTCGGCCGCGCGCCGGATATCGTCGCGGTAATAGGAATTGCCGCCATCGATGACGATGTCGCCCGCTTCGAGCAGCGGCGCCAGCCGGGACAACATCTCATCCACGGCTGTCGCGGGCACCATCAGCCAGACCGTGCGCGGCGGAGTCATGCGGGCGACAAGATCTTCCAGCGACACCGAGCCGACGGCGCCTTCGTTGGCAAGTGCTCCGACGGCGTCCGGGCTGCGGTTGTACACTACGCATTCGTGCCCTCCCCGAAGCAGGCGCCGCACCATATTGCTGCCCATACGTCCCAGGCCTACCATTCCGATCTGCATCTTCAATCTCCTTTGTTCCGGTATCGCCCGCCGCGCATCGCAGGCGCTGGTGTAAAACTGGTCGAGCTCGTCTGACATGATCACTCCCGAACATGGAGTGTTGAGCGCGCGTCATTGGTCCGCCAGCGCGCGATCAATGATGGCTTGCGCCTCGCTCAGCAGGCTGCGCAGGTGGCCTTCGCCGCGGAAGCTCTCCGCGTAGATTTTATAGATGTCCTCAGTGCCGGACGGACGTGCGGCGAACCAGCCGCTCTCCGCCACGACTTTCAGACCGCCGATGGCTTCGCCGTTGCCGGGCGCATGGGTAAGAACGCTGTGTATTTTTTCGCCCGCCAGTTCCGCGGACGTGATCTGCTGAGGCGAGAGCTTCGCCAGCCTGCGTTTTTGCTCCGGGGTCGCCGGCGCCTCAACCCGATCATAAACCGGTTCGCCGAACTCGCGCGCCAGCTCGCTGTAAAGCTCACCGGGATCGCGGCCCATCTTTGCAGTTATCTCCGCCGATAGCAGCGCCGGAATAATACCGTCTTTATCTGTCGTCCAGACACTGCCATCCAGGCGGCTGAAAGACGCACCCGCGCTTTCTTCACCGCCAAAGCCCAGCGAGCCGTCGAGCAGGCCATCCACAAACCACTTGAAACCAACCGGCACCTCGTACAGTTTTCGGCCCAGCTTCGCGGCCACGCGATCAATCATCTGGCTGCTGACCACCGTCTTGCCCACCGCCGCCGCCTTGCTCCACTCCGACCGATGCTGGAACAGGTAGAAAATGGAAACCGCGAGGTAGTGGTTGGGCGGCAGCAAGCCTGCACTGCGCGTGACGATCCCGTGCCGGTCATGATCAGTGTCGCAGGCAAAGGCGACGTCGTAGCGATCCCTGAGGCCGATCAGGCCCTGCATCGCGTAGGCTGATGACGGGTCCATACGGATCTGGCCGTCCCAGTCAACCGTCATGAAGCGGAAGGTCGGATCAATGGCGTCGTTCACCACCGTCAGATTCAAACCGTAACGCTCGGCAACCGGTCCCCAGTAGTGAACGCCGGCACCTCCCAGCGGATCCACGCCCATGCGGATGTCCGCGCTGCGGATCACATCCATGTCGATTACGTTGCCGAGATCGCTCACGTAAGCGTTTAGAAAATCGTGGCGGTGGGTGGTACTGGCGCGCAGTGCCTTCTCGTAAGACACTCTTTGCACTCCATCAAGCCCGTTTTCCAAAAAGATATTGGCCCTGGCTTCGATCCATCCGGTAACGTCCTTACCCGCCGGCCCGCCGTTGGGCGGGTTGTACTTGAAGCCGCCGCTGTCGGGCGGATTGTGTGACGGCGTGATGACAATGCCGTCCGCCAGTCCGCTCGCGCGTCCGCGGTTGTATGAGAGAATGGCGTGAGAAATCACCGGCGTGGGCGTGTATTCGCCGTTCTCGGCAAGCATGACGTCCACCCCGTTGGCCGCCAGCACCTCGAGCGCGCTGGCACAGGCGGGCTCGGACAGCGCGTGCGTGTCGATACCCAGGAACAGCGGCCCATCGATATCCAGCCGTTTGCGATAGTCACAAATAGCCTGGCTGATGGCCAGGACATGCCCTTCGTTGAAGCTGTTTTCAGACGACGAACCGCGATGCCCCGAGGTGCCGAACGCCACCCGCTGCGCCGGCACTGAGAAGTCAGGCCGACCGGTATAGTACGCGGTCACCAGTTTTGGGATGTTGGCCAGCATCGCCGGCAATGCGAGTTTTCCTGCCAGAGGATCTGGTTTCATGACACTCCCCCTCTTTCCCGGTCACGAACCAGCACGACCACGGTCCTGGCCGGCACGCGATAATGCATCGACGGCAGCGGGCTTTCGGTGCCGGGTTCGAGAAAGTCGGATGGGCTTTCGAGGCTGGTATCGATCACGCGCCGCCAGGTGTCAGCCTCCCCCTCCTGTATCTCGAACGTCAGTTCCTCCCACCAGGCGTTGATCATCACGTAGAGGTCGTCATCCTGCTGTGATCCGCCGCGCAGGGCAAAGGCGAGGCTGCGGGAATCATCGCCAAGGTCGGGGTCCCGGCCGACCCCGTACCAATGGACATCCTCGCGCCAGAACCGGCTCCGCGCCAGCGACGGATGCGCCTTGCGAAACGCGATCATCAACTTGAAAAAACGGAATATGTCCGGGTTGGCGTCCAGCCGGCGCCAATCGATCCAAGCCGTTTCGTTGTCCTGGTTGTAAGGGTTGTTGTTGCCGGCCTGTGTCTGCATGAACTCGTCCCCGGCACGGAACATGGGCGTGCCGTTCGACAGCAGCAGCAGGCAGCAGAAATTCCTGATCTGCCGCTTGCGCAGCGTCATGACGTCCGGCGGCACGCCCTCGTCGCCTTCCCAGCCACAGTTCCAGCTGTGGTTTTCCGCCATGCCGTCGCTGTTGCCGTGGCCGTTGGCCCAGTTGCGCTTCTGGTTGTAGGCCACGAGGTCGTAAAGAGTGAAGCCGTCGTGCGAGGCGACGTAATTGACACTCTGATGGGGATGATAGGCATTCATCCGGTCATCGGGGAACAGATCGTCGCTGCCGTACAGACGACGCATCAGGGCCGACACCATGCCGGGATCGCCCCTGACGAAGCGACGGAGATCGTCCCTATATCTGCCGTTCCACTGGCAGGCCATGATGCCCGGGAACGCCCGGCCCAGCTGGTACACTCCGGCGGCGTCCCAGGGCTCGGCAATCAGGCGCAGCTGCGCCAGATCCGGGTCGGAGGCCATGTCGCTGAGCAGCGGCACGTCGTTGGCGTTGACCGAGCCGTCCGCTTTACGGGTAAAGAGGGAAGCCAGGTCAAAGCGAAAGCCGTCGACGTGCATCTCGCGGGCCCAGTGACGGGCGCTGTCCATGATCATCTTGCGGACGGCGCGGTTCGACGTGTTGAGCGTGTTGCCAGTACCGGAAAAATTTTCGTAGGGTGCGTCCGGCCGGTCCGCCATCAGATAGTAGGTGCTGTTGTCGATCCCCTTGTAGCTATAGACCGGGCCCATGTGATCACCCTCGCCCGTGTGATTGTAGACAACGTCGAGTACCACCTCGATATTCGCCTGGTGCAGCGCCTTGATCGTGTCGCGCAGCTCGTTGTGTTGCGCTTTGACCGTATGGTCGCTGAGATAGCCATGGTGAGGGGAGAAAAAGTTCAGCGGCATGTAGCCCCAGTAGTTGCCGTCGGCAGGGTCGTACTGGAACACCGGCATCAACTCCACCACGGTGACGCCCAGATCCTTCAGGTACGGGATCTTCCCCACCAGGCCCGCGAATGTTCCGCGTGCGTCGTCGCTGACACCGGAGTTGGGATTCCTGGTGAACCCTCCCACGTGCAGTTCGTAGATGACGGTGTCGGCCTCGTGCCGGGGGCGATGGTCACCTTGCCAGTCGAAATCCTCGCTGTCGCCGTCAAGCACGCCCAGCGGCGCCTTGCCCGCGTTCGAACCAGGCCGGGCGGCGGCGAGCCGGTCGAAGCACGGGGGGAAGAACACCGACTTGGCATAGGGGTCGAGCAGGATCTTCTCGTGATCGAACGTGTGCCACTCGAAGCGGCCGTCGGGCCTGGGTCCCTCGACCCGATACCCGTAGTAGGCCGCACCCTTCACTGATGTAAGCGGGATACGGCAATGCCAGACCCGGCCCGTTTTGTTCCTGAGGTAATCAAACCGGAATTCGAATACCGGATTGGCCACATCGCTCTCGGTGTAGAGTAGCAAGGTGACGCTCTTCGCATGTTTGGAGTATAGCGCGAAGTTGAAGGCACCTTCTTTTTCTATCCTGGTCGGGCCCAGGGGAAAAGGCAGCCCCTCGGTCGCCGCCCATCGGGATAATGCTGTCTCTGGCAAAGTCATGTTTCCCCCGATCTCACTTTCATCCCTGAACTGCTAATGCGATACACCACGTACTCGATGAGGGTACAGCTCGCCAGCGACAATCGCCAGACCTCTGCTGGGTTTCGCCGCCCGCTCCATGGCAGCTCTCGCCCGTCCTGGAGTCGCAATTCAGGCATGGCAGTACGCCGCGCATGGGTTTATCGACGATAATTCCGGAGCGAAGTCCGGGCAAGACGGTGCGCAAGCACCTACCGTTCGTTCGGACCACCGCGAAAATATGGTGCCCGGAGCCGGAATCGAACCGGCACGGCCTAGCGGCCGAGAGATTTTAAGTCATTAATGCCCGCTTTGAACAGTTTTTATCAACACGTTATGTATCAATAACCCTTCCTTTAAAAACAACTGGTTAGTAGTATTCTATCCCTAGTGAGCTTGAACAGCTTTTAACCATTTTTGAATTCATCTGATACATATTTGATACATAAAACGCGGTATGTATCAGATTCGAGGGGGCCAGCCATGACAGAGAAACGGACCAGAGCGCCAGCAGAAAAGCGGAAGCTGAACAAAAAGACGTTAGCCACATTGGAGCCCAAAAACGGCAAACAGACGCCCTACTGGGACACGGACCAGCCCGGCTTCGGCGTCCGTGTGAGTAATGGTCGCCTGGTAGACGGCGTGCGCGAATATGGTTACACGTTTTTCTGTCAGGGCTGGCTTCGCGGCCGTCTAATCAAAGTCACGATTGGAAAGCACCCCACCATTTCCCCAGATGCAGCCCGCAAAAAGGCCCGTGAATACTTGGGCAAAATGGCCGCTGGGCAAGATCCACGAATCGAGAAGGAAACCCGCTCCGGTTCCGCCACGTTCGGGGAAATGATGCTGGGCTATGCCGAATGGTTGGAACAACAGGGCAAAGTATCAGCGGGCATCGTCAAGCGTGAAATCGAGAACGACATTCAAAAGCCCTTCAAACGGATCTGGAACAAACCAGCCAACGAAGTCACAACAGACGACTGCGACCGGATCATAGAGAAGCTGGAAACCGCCAAAAAGCCACGGCAGGCCGACAAGATCCGCAGCTACATGAAAACCGCATTCAGGAAAGCGATAAACGCCCGCAGGAAGCGCCGCTTTCCGGACGGTCTGAAGCTGGCGGACGTTAAGACGAACCCCTGCAACGATATTGAGAAAGTAGCCGGATCAAGTAAGGCCAGAGACAGAGCGTTAACGCTGGCAGAGTTCCGCGCCTACTGGTCACACGTAAAAGAACAGCCGGAGCCGCGCCGCTCGCTGATGATGCTGCACGTTCTGACGGGCGGGCAACGCCTGGACCAACTAGGCCGGGCCACACTGGCAGATATAGACCGGGACGCCCCTTCCCTAACCCTGCTGGACTACAAAGGCCGCAGAATAGAGCCTCGCCGCCACACGGTCCCACTGTTACCCGAAGCTGTGAAAGCAATAGACCGTATTACCGGTGCCGGTGAATTCGTGTTCAGTTGCGACGGCGGCAAGCGTTCAATCTGTAACAGTTACATGCGGGACGGCGTGGCCAAAATTGAAAAGGAAATGGAGGAAGCGGACGAACTGGAAAATGGGCATTTCACGCCCGGATCTATCCGCGCCACGATTGAAACCCGGCTGGCTGCGAAACCTTACCGCGTGAGTTCGGACGTGCTGGGCCAGCTACTCAGCCACGGACTAGGCGGCGTTCAGGCCCGGCATTATCAGCACCACGACTTTTTCGAGGAAAAGCTAGAGGCACTGGAAATGCTGCAACGCATGGCAGAGGGCCTGCCGGAACCGTCCGCACAGGTAATCCCGTTCGACAGAGAGGCCACAGCATGAAACCGACACGCGTTACGATCAAAAACCTTTTCGCAGGATACGCCTGTGCGGGGATGGACCCGCAACACTTCTACGAAAACCTGAACGAAGAACAGCGAATAGGCGCCCAACTGGACTTTATCGAAGCCCGTGCCCGCCTGCTAGCCACGCGGCCGAATGACGGAAAAGACGGCGTGCCTGCTAACGTACAAAGGGACGCAAAACGGCTCTACCGGTCTGTTCAGCAAGCTGTAGCCGCTATGAGTCAGGACCAGATGATTCAAGCATGCGGTTTCATGCTCGAGGCAGGCGTAGCAATGCAGCAGATCAGCACGCAGCTTGCAGTGGCGCAGGCCCTGGACGTTACCAAGAAACTACAGGAAAACGAAGAGCATATTTTGCGCGGTCGTAAAACAGTAGGAAGTGCCAGCAAAGGCGGCGACAGTAAAAACGAACCTTGGAAGGAAATACGCCCTCTTTTTCAGCCGTACATAAACGGCTTGTATCAACGAAACCCGCACCACAGCTACGCGGAACTGCAGCGGAAAGCAGCCGAACATTTCCGCGTGTCGATAAGCATGGTCAAAAAATGGACAGAAAACCCCTCTAAAATGTGATTCAGAATAGGTCACGTGCCGGCCACGTGACCGGCACCGCTCCGAGATAGTGAACCCGACTTCAAAGCAACGAGGGTTCAATCATGCAAACCACCACTTACTTAGAATCAGCCACCCCCGACAACACCCCGCCACAGAATCCCGCCAGCGGGTACACAGTAGAAATGCCGAAGCTGTGGGATCAAAAGCTACTTGCTGCATACCTGGGCAAATCTGAAGCCTGGTGCGAGCGTGCCAGATGGGCCGGTGACGGTCCGCGATTCCTGAAACTTGGCCGTCACGTCCGATACCGCGCCGATGATGTTCTGGCGTGGATTGAAGAAAACGCACACACCTGCTCCGGAGAGTCTACAGCATGAACCGCTATCAGGAACTACTCGACGAAATCCGCACCTGCCGTGTTCTGAGTGAAATTGTGGAGGAACAGGACGTAACGCCAGAACAACGGCTCGCTGAAATGCGGGACCGCCTGGCACGGGCGGAACGGCTGGCTCTGGAACTGAAGAACTCCGGGAGGGCTGCAGACGATGAGCGGACATAAAAAAACCCTTGGTAGCGGGCAACTGGCCAAGGGCTCATTGATCAAAGCTTGCACAACGAATAATAGCACAGCGTCTGACGCACTGTTAGAAGCAAAGCGACGTTTTAAGGCGCTCGGCGGGCTTTACAGCCAGTGCACGCGGGCCTTGATGGTCCGGGCCGATACGGCGGAAGCTGCAAACGCTGTTGTGAAATTCGTGGAGGAATACGACCGCGCGGCAAAAGCCCTGCACGACGGGCGAGCGCGGGCCGCTCTGCGGCACATGCAGCGCGCTGTTAAGCGTGCCGCACACCTGAGAGACCAGCAAGACCGGATCCAGATACTTCAGGGGGTGAAAGATGCGCATTGAAGCACTACGCACAGCCCTCGCTCCGGGCGGCCCGTTCGCCAAGATGGGACAGTACCGGCAGTTCTTATGTTATCGGCTCGAACCATCGAAGGACCGGCCCGGTAAGATGGACAAGAAGCCCGTAAGCCCCCACACCGGCCACATCTGTGACCACACTGACCCGGCGAACTGGGGCACATTCGAGGAAGCGGCAGCCTGTACGGAAGCGGGCCGCGCGGATGGTGTGGGCTTCGAGTTCACACAGAACGACGACCTGTGGTTCCTGGACATAGACGACGCCTTGCACGGCGGGCAATGGTCCCCGCTGGCTTGCGACTTGCTGGCGCGCCTGGCTGGCGCCGCTGTTGAAGTATCCGCCAGCGGCAACGGCCTGCACGTGTTCGGGTCTGGCCCAGTTCCGCCCCATGGCTGCAAGAACGTGGCGCACGGCCTGGAACTCTACACAGGCGGGCGGTTTGTCGCGCTCACCGGTGTGCACGCTAGCGGATCCGCAAGCTGGCGGAATGATGCAGCCGTGGCCCAGCTTGTGGCTGACTATTTCCCGCCCGGAACAGAACAGACCGCCGACGGCTGGACCGATGAGCCCTGCCCGGAATGGGACGGCCATACGGACGACGGCGAGTTACTGCAACACGCCTACAAGTCCAAAAGCGCCGCCAGTGCGTTCAGCAACCGCGCCAGCTTCGCGGATCTGTTCGAGGGCCGGGAGGAAGCGTTAGCCGCGGCGTACCCTGACGACTCCGGAACGCGCCAATACGACGCCAGCAGCGCTGATGCTGCACTGGCTCAACACCTGGCGTTCTGGACGGGTAAGGATTGCGAGCGTATCCAGCGCCTTATGATGCTGTCCGGGCTGAGACGGGACAAATGGGAGCGGGCCGATTATCTGCCCCGAACCATTCAAGCCGCGTGCAACCGTTGCACGGACGTTCACAAGCGCCGGACTGCAGCAGAGCGACCACAGCAAACAGCGACGGCCCGGACCACGGTCGATTTTCCGCTGTCCGTAGAATCAGAAATGACGCTCTGCAACCGTCCCGCCCGCTTGGTTCGCTTTAATGGCATGTGGCTGACCTGGGAGAAAGGCGGGCACTATCGGGAGTATGACGAGGAACTGCTACGGGCCGAAATACGCGCGAACTGTGGCTACAACCTGAGACCCACGACGGTTAACGCCTCGCTGGACGAACTGAAAGGCGCTACAGGCGTGGACGCCTACGGCAAGGAACTACCGGACTGGATCAACAGGCCCGAAGGCGTCCCGGACGCGCAGGGGCTGATTGTCTGCCGTAACGGCGTGCTGGATCCCGACACGGGCGAACTGTTCCCGCTGTCTGATGATCTGCTGACGTTCAATGCCCTGCCGTTCGACTACGACCCGCACGCGCCGGAACCGCAACGCTGGATCAGCTTTATGGGTGAAGCGTTCGACGATCCCGAAGCCGTGCACGAGCTTCAAAAGCTGTTCGGCTACTGCCTGACCCTGGATACCAGCCAGCAAAAGATATTCGCCATTATCGGCCCGAAACGCTCTGGAAAAGGAACCATTGCACGCACGCTCCGGCAGCTACTCGGACCCATGAACGTAGCCGGCCCGTCGTTTTCTTCACTGGGGCGCCCGTTCGGCCTGGAATCCCTGATTGGTAAAACCCTGGCGATTTTTCCGGATGCCCGCATGGGCCGGAACACAGACAAAGCTGTGGTTGCCGAGCGCCTGCTCAGTATCAGCGGGGAGGATGCGCTGGACGTTGAACGGAAGCATAAAGGCGACTGGCACGGAAAACTCGGCGCCCGTGTGCTGATTCTCTCTAACGAGGTTCCCGTGCTGGGCGACGCGTCCGGCGCTCTGGCATCCCGTTACGTCGTCTTTCACATGCCTCACAGCTTCTACGGCCGGGAGGATCCGCACCTGTCCGACAAGCTCACAGGGGAGCTACCCGGGATACTGAACTGGGCTTTGCAGGGGCTGCGGAACCTGAAAGCAGAGGGCCGGATTGTTACACCGCCGTCCGCCCGCGAACTGATCGAAGAAATCGACGCCTTGGGCTCACCAATTAAGGCGTTCGTCCGGGATTGCTGCACTGTCTGCCAGACCGGTGACGTTGGAAAGGACGAACTCTGGAACGCGTACCGGAAGTGGCACGCAGAGAACGGAATTCCCGGCCATGCATTTTCTAAAGAGATTTTCAGCCGACAACTGAAAACCGCTTTTCCTGGTCAGCTTCGTGAATATCGTCCGCGTTCTGCGGTCCAGGTTAGCCGTCCACGACGCTGGACCGGCATTGATCTGGTTGATCCGACTTTTACGGATTTGTCCGCTTCGTCCGTGTTCGGGTCCGGGGTCGGTCCATGATTGGTCCAGGTAGCGGTCCAGGCTGGAACCCTTGGGACGCTTGGCTTGGTCCAGGTAGTCCAGGGTATTTACTTAAAAGAATCGAAACAACATTACGACTATAGCGCACAGGTACAGAGGTATACGAGAACGCATATATAGCAGTGCAATGCGCTCTAACCCGGACCGCCCGGACCGCTGGACCAGAACTGTGAAAACAAACGGGAGCAACGAACCATGAAAACCAATCAGCAACTAACCGCAGCGGCTGCAGCGCTGACCGAAAACGCCCTTGAGCTATCCGACGATGTGGCCGAAGCGGCAACGCTGCTACTGGCGTCCGCTTATAGCCTTGTCGTCGCACGGTACGGACACGAACAGGCCGAAACCTGGCTCAAGGCACAGGCCCAACTGAAGCCGCTAGATCCGCCGCCGTCGTGCCCCGGCAAAGGGCTGCACTGATGACGGGAACGAACCGCCTGTGCCGTTCTGAAGCCCACGGGGGGCAAATCAAAGTAATTCCCCTGTTACCTGGGGCCGTAGCGGGCAGCACGAATTCCGTATCCCCATTTCCACATTCACGGAGGGCATAACAATGCCGAGACCAAGAAAACCCGCAAAGATCCAGGAAATAAGCGCCTGGAAGAAAAACCCACAGCGCCGCCGGGAGGAATTTGAACCTGTGGACGACGTAGGCAAGGCGCCGCAGTGGCTCGCTGTGGAATACGAAATCTGGGAAGAACTGGTAGCCATGTTGCCGCCCGGTATTCTCGGGTCGTCCGACCGCGTAGCACTGGAGGCCCTGTGTAAGCTGATATTCAAGATGCGCCATGACTTCGACAACATGAGTGCGGCGCAACTCGGACGGCTGGAAAACCTGCTGGGCAAGTTCGGGCTAACGCCTGCCGACCGTTCCCGCGTCATGGTTCGGGGAAGCGAAAAACCCCGAAACCCGTTCGACGGCATGTGATCGGCCCTTATTGTTCATAACGTCAATAAAAACAATGGTTTACATTATTTTTGTAAAGTCGTAGAGTCATTTTTAACCGGCGTTGATTCATGGACGCCAGCCGCAAGCAGGGGATCTGTGAAGCGGCGACTCTGCGCCTTTGGGAGAAAGTGCCAGAGCGGAACCGGGGGCTGTCTGCGGGATGCTGGCGGTACTTCAGAGGTTCACCACATGAAGCCAAACGATTATGTGTGACTGACTGAGGTACAAGACGATGAACGAACTACACCGAGAATTGCGGGAAGGTCTGAAAGGGCTGGAAGAAGGCATTAACACCAAGTTCGACGAGCTCCAAACCAAGACCACCGAGCTAGAGCGCGACCTTAGAGACCTGTACCAGAAAGGTGGCTCATCTGCCCCGTTGCCAGGCGGACAGCAGCGCGTTAGCTCTATTCGTGAAGCCCTGACCAAATCTGCGGGCCTGGCCCGGATGCAGAAGGAAGGCTCCAAAAACTCTGATCCTATCGACCTGGGCCTGTCCATTAAGGCGCTGACCAGCCTGCAAGGCTCCGGTGGTTCCCCGGCTGAAGGTATCGACGTTCAGCCGGAGCGTGAAGGCGGCCTTTTCGGCTACGCCATGCGCCCGCTGACTCTGTTTGATGTGATGCCGATCCGCCCGATCAGTAGTAACCAACTGACGTTTACTCGCATGAGCGGCTACAGCAACGCAGCGGCTGGCCAGGGCGCGGAAGGTACGACCAAGGCAGAGCAAACCATTGATCCGGGCCTCATTACCGCCCCTGTGGAAACCATTGCCGTTTGGCACGATGCGTCAAAGCAGGTTCTGGACGATGAACCCGGCCTGGAATCCACCATTGCCATGCTGCTGACCCACGGCGTACGCGAGAAGGCAGAGCGCCAGATTGTGAACGGCGCGGGCAGTTCGTTTGAAATGTCCGGCCTGATCACAGACGGCACTGCGTTCGTTCCAACCGTCGCCCCAATGGCTGACCGGATCGGGCAATGCGCGGCGACTATGGGTAACAGCGGCTATCTGGCCAATCTGGTTATGCTGAACCCGGTGGACTGGTTCACGATCCGCTCTGAACGTGCAACTGGCGGTGATGAGCAGTACGTCGGGCCAGGCTGGGCCGCGCCTGCCTCCCCGGCAGTCTACGGCGTGCCGGCTGTGGCGTCCGCTGCCGTTCCGCAGGGAACCGCCATTGTGATTGATACCCGGTTCGTGAATCTGCTGGACCGCCAGCAAACGACCGTGGAACTCAGCCGCGAAACGGGCAACAACTTCAAGCAAAACATCGTGACCGTTCTGGCAGAACTCAGAATGGGCCTAGCGATCTACGATACGGCAGCCGTGCAGGTAATCGACCTGACCAGCTCGGTCTGATCTTCGTGACCGCGAGCCCGGCGCGGTAATACCGGGATGCGTCGCCACTTACGCAAGCAACTATGTGGCAGCCGGACCAGCCGCGCCGGTCACCTGAAAAGCGGATAGGCCCTTCCTCCGGGCCGGTTCGATTCGCCTCACCGAAGCCAGGCCGTCCGGCGAGCCTGGCGGGGAATCGGACAGCCGGGGCCGCCCTTCGGGGCGGTCTATTTTTCCCTTCCCGGAGTGCCTCGTTATGTCTGCACTACCTCCAGAAATTGAACCCACACTTTACGACCCTGCCAACATGGACAGCTATCAGCGCATGTGGCGCGCTGCACTGGCTAACCTGCTGGGAGACGCCCGCGCGTATTGGGTAAACAGGAAATACCAGCCCGGCGCGAATCTGTCGGATCTGTCCGAAGCGTTCGATGATGTAGTGGCGTGTGGTCCGATCACACGGCGGTTTGCCTGGTGGAACGGTTTAAATGCTGAATACGTGAGCGAGGCGTTTATTCGGTGGTGTGAGGATTCACACGAATAACCTACCGTATGCCTGATAGCGGTAAAGCGATATTCAAGTAGTCGGCCACTCCATACAGGAAAAGGATTGCTGCACCGACCGCAAGCGTGCTCACGAAGCGCCATAAAGCGTTTCGTCGGCCTTGAGCATTCTCAACTATGCGGAGTTGCTGCATTTCATTTGTTTGGTAGGCATCCCTCTGAAAGATAAAACCGAGTCCCGATCAGAATTCCCTATAAAACTCCTGCTGTACCAAATCATTCTCGATTAGCTGTTTTGTTAGAGCCTCAGCAGTCATATCTTTCCGATCTGCATGTTTGTAGGCTTCATCTACGGCGTAACGTATACACTGCTCAAATCGTTTGGCCAACAGTTCTTGATCGACAGCTTTATCTCGGATTTTCAGCGGACGGATATTGGATCTAATTCTTTCAACAACAGATTCGCTTTGTTCTGGCATACGTCCTTTGCTCCAGACAGCTTCAGTGAAGGGGGCGTCAGTCTCTCCTGACAGTCCCACCATTTCCGGCAGGTGGCGCGACCGCTTGGCAATCCTTGCGAGCGGTTAAAAATAATGGTGCCCCGGGCCGGACTTGAACCGGCACGCCATGCGGCAAGCGATTTTAAGGCCGTGTGCTCTACTATTATTTGCGATACACTTCAAAGGCTTGCTTGCCTTTGGTTTCGCCAGTATACAGCGGAGTATACAAAATGACTGCTTCGAACTACGAAAAAATAGCGGATGGCTTGGCAATCTACAAGCCCAAAAAATCACCTTTCTGGTGGTGTCGAGTCAGAATCGACAACCATCCCGGCCTCAAAGAGCTGCGAAAAAGTTTGAAAACCGAAGACCGCTACGAAGCCATTTTCAGGGCTAAGAGCATCGTTCAGGAAGCCAAAATCAAGCAAGAGCATGGCATAGACCTACTGGACAGAAAACCCTACATTCATCAGCTCATCCCGCGCACTGTTAAGACGATCAGGGACAAGCGCCCGTTTAAGCACAACTACAAGGTCTACATACGGTTTTTGGAAAACCACTTCCTACCCTACTTCACCAAGCACAAAACCCGTGTAGACGAGCTGACACGCTTTGTCGTTGAAGATTATTTCAAGGCCAATGCCGATATCCATCAGTCCCAGACGCAGATCAACAACACAAAGACCAGCTTCAAGTATCTCTTTGAGCAGGCGATCCGTGAGGGATTCATGCAAGAGCGTGACGTTCCAGCCATGCCCCGCGTGAAACGGGGCTCAGAAAAGGCTGTCAGGGACTTTTTCTCAGCGGAAGAGCTGGCCACAATCCTTCACAGTTTTCCCGAATTTATCCGAGCATCCCGCAAAGCGGTGACGGCTGAAAACCGTTTTCTCATGATGCTCAGCTCTTTCTTTTTGATCGGCAGCGGTGCCCGCCCCGGCAGTGAAGTGCAAACCCTACGCTGGCGTGATTTGGAAATTATAGAAAAAGATGGAATTGAAATTCTGACTGCCGTTATTCGTAAAGGCAAGACAGGCTACAAGCAACGGCGTATTGTTCTTGATCAGGATGCATTCTCAGCTCTGCAATGGGCCATCCGATATTCCATACAGAAAGAGCCCATTAATGAAATACTTGATAGTTTATACATTGCCACATTTCATCCCCCTACAACAAAAAATCCAGATATTTTTGAATCATTAAAAGACATTAAAAAACATTATTCTGACTGGGTAATCTTTGATCGCTTAGATGGGAAAACCGTTGAATTCAATAAGCCATTTGACCGCTATTTAAATTATTTACATGATAAAAAATACATTGATAGCATAAGGAATTTTACGCCCTATTCTTTCAGGCACTCTTACATAACAATGAAGCTATTAAACCATGAAGGCGCTGAAAAGTGGACAGTTGAACAAGTTGCGCGTCAAGTAGGCAATAGCTTGCAAATGATCGACGATTATTATCTAAAACTTGAAAGTGTCGATAAAGCCTTCAACTTTGCCTACTATCACAAACTAAGACAGCAAAAATTAGAGGAAAAAATTCCTTCTATCGAAAATTAAAAGGCTTGCCGTTGACACCTAGTTAATATTTTTTATTTCATCAAACTAGATCGCCGCCTTCGGGCGGCTTTCACTTTCCTTCTTTTAATTTTCTGAATTCTTCTTGTTGTTTTCTGACCATTTCTCGCATCGACTCAACTGATTCGCCAGTATAGGCTTTTTCGAGGTCGTCTCTCATCATCTGCCAAGCCTTTCTATTCTCATCCTCTGAATAGCTGCGAGCTGCATTCATTTTACCTACAGTAATCCGAAGCCACTGGGAATTATAAAGCTTTAGCGGATCATATTTTTCACGAAAGTCCAAGTAAACGCCGGGGCTAAATTCACGCCCCGGCCTTCGTTCTTCTTGCAGAAGCTCTTCAACGGTTTGGGGCTTTCGGTAGCGATATCGTCGGGCTGTCATGAAGCTTCTCCAGTTTTAGGCAAAATCTTACCAAAACACCAAAAAATCGGAATAGGCTCCACCCTAACCCGATTAATAATCGATAACGAAATCATAAATTGCAGGTAGTGACAATGCTAACAATATACAATTAATCACGCAAATACATTTGCACGTATTTTAAAGAACAAAATATTTTAAAATATTACGTGGTCAAATCGGTCAATTAAGGCGAGTTTATCAAAGACTCGATGCCAAGTTTGCTCAAATCTACGACCATCGGAATTTCCGTCCAATCGGTTTATTTTCGCCCTCAAATAGAATTCTGTAATTTTCAAGGAACTCCCATTTTTGTTCCTTCTCTTTCATTTTCGCCCACAAAGCCCAGAAAAATAAAATCCAGAGCGAGTAATCCTCGAAGAAAGTTTCTTCAGAAAAATGATAGTTAATATCCAGTTCAAACTCTTCGATTATCTCCTCAACCTCCTCCGAGTATTCTTCTTCCCAAGTAAGGCCGAGCCATCGGAGAAGGTCTCGGGCTTTTTTGGTGACCACCCTTGCTTCAATAAACCCTCTGCTGTCGAGAAATCCATCTCGTCTACTACCCTGCCCGAGTTAACATCGAAGACGAACGCTTTGGCCTCTTGTGCCAGCTCGGGGAAATCATCATCAGAAAAGCGTTTTGAGTTAAGTTTTTCAGCCACCTCTTCGGCTCTTATACCCCAAGTGTCAACAAGGATTTCATCTTCAACGACGAATGGAATTAGAATTCCATATTCGCATTGCTTTTTGTCAAATCCTATGAAAATTCGTTTCTTCCAATCCTTACCCATTAGCTTTGGGTATTCCCTGCGTAAATCCTGAACAATCGTTTTGAGATAATTTTTAATATCATCCATTGACCAGTCTTTTGTTTTTACTTCGAAAAACTCAGCCGCTTTTTCATCATTTAAATAAAATGCTCTTTGTTGGCCCAAATATCCAATTTCGAGCGGGCTTTCCAAGCCTATTTTTTTGGTAAAGCTTTCACCTATTTCCAAACAGTCCTCAACTACATCTTCAACTCCTATAATTTTCATCTTTAACATAAACACCTCCATTACGGGTTATTTATATTTGATATATCATGTTTTGTATTTAAGTCAAATTTCTGCATGATTGATCAATTATTAAAATATGGTATCTTTAAATAAGTGATTTGGTAAATCACATAAAAATAAACTGATAACTAAACATTGCGAGTTATGCCTTGTTATCCCCTATGGGATAACACCAACCAAAACCTACCGGTTTAGTTGGGCGGCTCACTCGCTCTAAGTTGTTCCCTGCGGTCGCCAACTTAGAGATGAAAATGCTTCCTTCGGTCGCATTTTTAAACAAAAATGGTGGTTTTGGTTGATAAAAATAACAATAAACGAGGTTTTATGAACGATGAAAAAAGGAGAAGGAAACGAAAGATTCAGTTCTATTTGAGCGAAAATGAATACGAAAATTTCGTTCAAAGTGAGGTTGATTCTGGCGAAGTTAACCGCCGAGAGTTCGTGCTTAATGCAATAAGAAACGCTGAACAAAATGGCGCGTTTAAACCGAAAAAAATTGTCGTCCCTGACAATTTAACTGAGGCTGTTTTTCAAATGAAACAGATTGGAAATAATGTCAATCAGATTGCTTTCAAATTGAACGCATCTGATCGTCTTCACATTATAGACTTTGAAAATCTCAATGAGGCATTAAGAGCAATTTCAGAGTTTCAGGATATTGCAAATAGGATAAAAAAAATCTAAACGATGACAGCTAATGATAATAAAAATCAGTCATACAGGGGAGACAAAACCGCAGGCAAGGAAAGCAATTGAATACATACTCCGACCTAAAAATGGTCAGGGAAGAGCTGATCGCATTCTAGCGGTTCAAAGCAATAGCAACCTACCCTATATTGTCGCAGTTGAGCCAGAAACCTTTGCCCATTTTCTTTCTAATCAGATAGAAGAAACGTTCTTGCATGAGAACAAAAAGCCTCAGAAATTCCTCTATGACCACATCATTTTTTCGTATGCCAAAGACGACAAATTGACCCCGGATCAGGCCGTTGAGAGAGCCAAGGAAGCGTTGCTTGATTACTGGAATCAGAGCCGAAAAAAGAAGCGCAAGAAGCCTCTGACGGAGCTACCGATGGATTACATGTTGGCGGCTCAAAATGACACAAAAAACGGCATTCTGCACGTTCACGGCATCGTTGGCCGAAGAGACAGCACCGGCTTCTATAACAACCACTCCCAGAACTACAAAACCTTGCGTTCAATCGCCATGGGCATCGAGGACAGGTATGGCTACAAAGCAACCCAGAAGGTAGCAAAGAGCAAAGCTTTCCCAGCCAATCACAAGGAATGGCAGGACGTAAGCAAGGGCAATAAAAACACCAAATTCCACGTCAGGAAGTGTGTTGAGCGAACCATAAAAAAATCGGCAAACGTCAAAGAATTCATGGAATTGATGAAAATGCAGAGAATCTACGCAGTGCCAAACATTTCCAGCACCGGCAGGATGAGTGGCTTTAAATTCCGCCACGAAGGAGAGTATTTCACCGCTTCCCAGCTCCACCGTTCGTTTGGCTGGGCCAATATTAGCAAACAGCTTGATTTTGACCCCAGCAGAGATATTGAAATTTTAAAACGAATGGCTGAGAAGATGGCCGAGGTTGCCGAGAAGGTAAATGACAACGGCAACGCACTGAGCTGCATTGAGAGCAAATCTAAGGGTAAAAAAAAGTTTGATAACCGTTACGCCCTGCACCGCATTATGAGAGCTGATGAGGGCGGCGTGTATCGCTATTCGCGCTTTGACCGAGTGGCATTCCGTGACCATGGCTCCCGTATCAGTTTTGAAACAACCACTGACACCGCTGTAAAAGCTGCCCTTCAACTCTGTGTTGAAAAAGGCTGGACAACAGTTGTGCCCAGTGGAAGCGCCGAGTTTAAGGCTAAAAGCTGGCTTCACGCTCAGGCTATGGGATTGACATTGAAAGGCTACGAGCCAACGGCTAAGGACATCCAGAGTCTGCGAGAGCAATACGGGATCGAATATCAGGCTATAACATACCCCTCGACAGGCAAAGTTGAGAAGCCATCGAAGTCCCACCAGCCAACCATCGGCGAAAGGGCAAAGGCCAAGCATAAAGATGCAGCGCCCGTTGAGTCACCGTCAAAACGACTTTCTGACAAGCAACAACGCCTTGTTGAGTCAATGCGCAGAATGGCAGCAAAAGCCGAAAAGAACCGCCCTCGCGGACTATTTGATGAGTATTTCGACCGATTACAGGTTGTGCTTGATAAAAAGCACAAGCAAACCGGTGTGGAGGTCAAACCAACACCTGTTCAGTCTGGTAGATACATTACCAAGGCAATGATTGCAGATGGTCACTCCCCGGATCTTATCTACTCAGAACTATGTAAAAACGGCGGCTTTGATGCTGAAACCGCTGAAAAATTGGTCAGGGCAACGTTGGACGACAATGAGAAGGTTAAGCGTCAGTATGAGGCACATCGAAGAAAATACAGACCAAAGCCCCGGAAGCCGACGAGGTTCACGTAAAGACATAGCCACCCGAAGGTGGCTCAAATCTTTTTATTATTTGCCCGCGTCAGGGTGCTTTTCAGCAGTAGATAAGAACGTATTGTATTGAATCCGCTTCCTAGCAACCAGATTCTTCATGTATTGCTCCATATATTCGAAATCTGGCTCCCCTTCTTCCGTCACCGGCAACATTATTTTTTCCCGACTGATCCGCTTGTCGTTAATTTCCCGGTTGAAGTTATATTTTTCGGACAGCCGATTTGTCAGCGCTGCAATGAATAAATAGATGTATTTGCTAAATTCATTGTTCGCTAGATGGGTTACGTGATCACTGGCAACGAAGCTGTATGGATGATAAAAACTTGACCCTACACTGCCGCTATTCGCAACAGTCAGACAGTCTGAGAAAATCCGAACGCCGGTATTATTCCCGATGAAATTATCAACGCCGTTATTGAGTGAGGTCGAGGAAATGTAGGGCATTTTCCCCGGCACCTGATTATCTTTCTTCAAGCGTTTACCGCGCTGCACCTCTTTGAAAATGCTCTTCAGGAAGAACTCTTCCCAATCTTTTTCAACCAGATCCTCTATCTCTTCTTGCGTCACGTCGTGCCAGCTCAGCCCTTCAAATAAATAGGATCTGTTCTTTACGATCATGAGATATTCAAAGGCAAGAAAGTCGGTAATTACCGCTTCAAACTCCCTTTCAGTGGGCATCATGTCATTGAAGTAGTAGAAACTGTGCAACCATTCATCGTCTTTCTCGATGGACGTTTTCACGCAAAAATTGGTTGCCGCTTCTATTCGGTCAAACCAGACATCGAGCAGGTGTTGTTTTCTGTCTTTGGCCTGCTCAGTCTCAACCAGACCGATATGCGGATTGATTTTGTAGCCATCTTCCCGGAAGTCGATGAACCGGCATTCCTTGCCTTTCGGGTGTGGCTCATTGGCTGTAAATATCGCTATACAGGGCAAAGTTCCAACGCCGTAGAAGGTATCGCTGTTCAGCGTAATCACACCCTCTAACGTGTGTTTTTTCAGGATATTGCCTTTAATGGCCTTTTCATCCGATGATTTCCCGGTCATTGACGATTGAGGCACGATAACTACCGCACGGCCACCCTCGGTCAATGAGTCCAGCAGATGCTCTGTGAAGGCAATTTCGTAAAGGTCAGGGTTCTTCTTGGAGCCTTGCGAATACGGCGGGTTCATCATTCCAACCGTTGCGCCGTTAAGCTGGATCTTACTAGGGCTCTCTTTCAGAAAGTTGTGATTGACCAAGTTGGATTTCCCATCACCCCGCAAAATCATGTTCGTGGTAGCAATGGTGAACATGTAGGGTTGCAGTTCCAGCCCGTGAAGCTGCTTTTGACGAATGTTCTTTTTCTGCTCATCGGTATCCGCCTGAGCAATCATGTGGTGCATAGCGGCAATGAGAAAGCCCGCTGTGCCCGCGCACGGATCGAAGACGATATCATCGGGCTGAATGTCCACCAATTCACAAAACAGATCCGTTATGTGTTTCGGAGTCAGAACAATGCCGAGGGTCTGGCCATCCCCACCCGAGTAGGACATAAACTCGCCGTAGAACCGTCCCAGATAGTCCTCAGAAGAGCTAGTGTAGCGAATACTCCTATATATCCGCTGGTTCAAAAACTCGGTGAAATGCTTCAGAGGGGTCTTGCCGAGCGTGGTATTAATTTCGTTCAGGATTTGAGTATCTTTGATAATCGCAAATTGGCTCAGGATTTTATCACGCTTAACATCAGGCCGAACGTTAGAGCGCTTGAGGTTCGATGCAATGGCTTTGAAGATTTTGTCGCCATCGGTGCTAACGGTGTCATCGCCAACCAGATCATCAGTGGAAAAGTTTTTGTATTCGGACTCCCGAAGGGCTAGCAAAATACCTGATACGACAAGCGGCTTGTCTATGTCTTTCAAATTGCCGTAGTTGCGCAAATCTTCGTGAAGCTCTGCGGCATCCTTCAGAATTTCATGAAGCTCTTTATCGTGATCGGTTTCTTCTTCCAGAATTTCTCTGGTGTAATATTCTTCAATATTTTCTTCATTGAATGAAATGAAGGACTCTACATCAGGCAACTCCCGGTAGTATTCAGTTTCATCAATGAAAATCGGGCTAATATGGTGCTGCTTTTCATCGCCAGATATACCAAAGGCGATAATCTTATTATAACTCGTGTTTTTGGCTAAATGCTTGCCATAAAATAAAGCACCATTCACGGCGCAGTCTTTTACGTCCTTCACAGCCGCGCTGATCGTGTCACCCTTGGTTCTTTTCACATGTTTGGCAACGTCCGCTTTGTTTTCAATAATCAACAGGAAATCTTTAACAAGCCCGACAAATTCGGGGAAGCCGACCTTGCCCGATCCAGCCTTTGACGCAGTTTTCAGAGCGTCATTGATTTCTTTGATAGAGCTTCCTTGTGGTTCAAGTTCAATGCCTGCTTCTTTGAGAAGGCCGTAAACCCAGAAATCTGTTTTTGCTTCTTTTTTTGCCATTTCTGAAACCACTTACCTAGTTGATTGATTTACTTCAGCTTTGTGCCTTATCGCCAAAGCATGCACCAAGCCAAAGCACGCGCTAAACGGGCGCGATTTTACCACACCTACCAGCCTCGGTCTCTAGTTTTAATTGATTGATTTTTATACTAAAAAGCCAGCCGAAAGTGGCTAAAAGTCAATGTCATCAACAAGCCAGTCACCGTTAGCATCATTGATTTCGATCTCGCTAAAATCGGTAAAATCATCGCTTAGGTCTGGAAGCTGATTTGCAATTTGTTGAACAGCTTGCTGTGGCTTTTCTGACTCTGGCTTCTCCTTAAACAATAAGGTAAAGCCAATTATTCTTTGACCTTCTTTTATTGGTTTATAATCGAAATAAAGATCTGAATATTTGTTGATATCCTTTTTTGCTTGATCAAGAACCTTTCTCTTTAAATCGTTTACTTTTGAATACTTTCCGTCAATACCAAGTATGTTTTTGAGGTCGCTAATTCGGAAATTCAATGCCGTTTTCGATGGGATTACCTTTATTATCAACTCGTAAATCCTTATTCCGTAGATCGACTCCATATTTCTTACATTTAAAAGTTTGTAACTTGTAAAGTTCCTTTTTAGACTTGTGATATGGTTAATTACTTCCGGTGAAAATGCCAGATGCACCATTCCTTTATCTTTATGATAGCCGACTTCGCTAACCCATCGACTTTCAATCACAAAACCATTTGATTTTAATGTGAAGCTCCTTTGATATAGTTTTTTCGAAACATTTTGCAGAACTTTATAAACATCAACATTCTTTCTTTCTTTAAATAGCTGCCTGAATTCGCTGGCCGTTATATAGAATTTTTTGTTCGACAATAATCCACCGTCCTCCAAAGGATTTACTTTGCTTATGCAGGCCAAGATTAAACGTTGTTCTTCTGCTGTCAGAAAGTAGCTGGCAGACATTAACTGATTTGATTTTGTTATCGATACTGATTTATTTTTCATTGCATTCACCTCATTGATTTTTTAACACGCTAAAAAACAATGTCAAGAATACACAAAACGACTTAGGTCAATGAATTTCGGCATACGCAATAAAAAAGTTGGATTTCGATAATTTATTGACGCGAAAAATAAAAGTATTTTTATTAAACGGAATTGGATACCGGATTTTCGGCAACCGTAAAAAGGTCGCATCTAGCCATAAATAAGTCGCCGTCAACCATAAAAACGTCGCCAGTTACCACAAAAAAGTCGCACCTAAATCCCTGTGTGCCGCGCCAGTCATGGCCTAGCGCGAATCCCTCTAAACAAGTAATCTAAACAAGTACTTCAAAACAAGTATTCTAAACAAGGTTTTTCTTTTCTTTTTTGTCAAACTTTTTTCTTTTAATTTTCTCTGCAATAAAATCGAACATTTTTTCACACGAAACTCAGGAACGATAAGAAAATTGTTCTGAGGAAGAGATATTATAATATGATTTTGTTTTAATATTAAAAATTGAATTTATCCGAGGGTGTGAGATTATTTAAATAAACCACTAGAAAAATATTAACTGGACATCGTAAGGCCCCTCCTCACCTAAATAATGAAAAATATACTGTCAAATTTTTGCTTTTTAGCGTGTCTTTTTTCTTCGTAGGGTAATTGTATACCTACTATCAAAATACACCCGATAAAGGGCAATATTTTTGGTTTTTGCAAATTTGATTGAATTTTTTCCGATTCGTGATAAATGTTTATTAGTTAAAAATAAAAAACTCGATGGACAATTTACTATTGATTTTGATGGTTCAAGCGTTGGCGTTAGGGCTTTTTGTTCAGGCAGGAAATGATGACAACACAAAAAAAGTCGCTTCAGAATCGTTATGGTTTGGGTTGTTGGCTGGGGCGTGTCTTGGTGTTTGGCTTTGGTAAAGCTCGCTGGTGTGGTGTCAGTCTCTCCTGACAGTCCCACCATTTCCGGCAGGTGGCGCGACCGCTTGGCAATCCATGCGAGCGGTTGAAGTGGTACCGGGAGCGGGACTTGAACCCGCACGACCTATCGGTCTCAAGATTTTAAGTCTTGTGTGTCTACCAATTCCACCATCCCGGCGTTGATCTTTCGACCCGCTTTATACAGGTTTTTGGATGCTAGGGCTAACCCCCAAAATTCAAGAATAAGTATACAGCAGTATACAATTTTTTTCTATGCTCTTCCAGACAATAAATCCCTTTATTTTTCAATGGTTAGATGGATTTTTTGCATAGAGACGTTGAATTTTAAGTCGCTTGTGTCTACCAATTTCACCACCGGGGCCTTTAAATTCAACTGATACATATTCGATACATACTGAATTTTCGAACATTGTAACCAGTTGTTTTGCATACCTTTCCTTCGTTGCTCCGTCTTGATTTTAAGTCTCTTGTGTCTACCAATTTCACCATCCGGGCATTCGGAGGGAAGTTTTGAAGTGCGGAATTGTATAAGGGCGCGTGTGGTAACGCAATTCGGATTCTACCCAGCACCTCCCCGGTGCTGGCCAGGCCTCTACGGACTTATCGCCCTGCCCTTGTAGATGTAGCCGGCGATCTTCGGCGCCTTGGGAATATAGAGGTTTTCAAGCTCCAGGATTTCGAAGCCGGCTTGCCGGATCAGGTCGGCGATGTTTCGGTTCAGGTGGCAGCCGCCAGCGAGTTTTTTCCAGCCCGGAGTGATTCGGTGTTGCCATTTTCGGGTGCTGTCGTGAGGTGATTCACCGTGTTCCAGGAACAGGAGTTCGCCGCCGGGTTTCAGCACCCGCTTCATTTGCTGGAGGGCGGCGTGCCAGTCCGGGATGGTACACAGGGTAAAGGTGAGCAGAACGGTGTCCACGGAGTGGTCTTCCAGCGGGATTTTTTCTCCGGGCAGCTCCAGCCATTCCACTTTGACCGGAGAGCGGGCGAGATTGGGCTGGGCCTTGCGGCGCATACCGCCTGAGGGCTCAAGGCCGTACACAATCTCTACCTGGTCGGGGTTATAGAATTCCAGGTTGAGGGCGGAGCCCATACCCACTTCCAGCACCCGGCCCCTGGCGTGGGGTACTACCTGGCTGCGCAGTTTCATCACCTGGCCCATGGAGCAGGCGCAGTCTATGATGTGTGGCAGTATCCGGTCCTCATAAAAACTCATTGGTGTGCCCTTACTTGTTTTATATCAAGGGGTGCGACAACCTGCCCTATCGGCTTTGCCGCCATGTTTAGTAGCATGACAGTCAGTAGCATGACAGTCACCTGCCGGTAATAACAACACAACAAAATGAGCTAAGGCGGCGGCTGAACGGGCTCACTGAGACCGTCTATTTTGATGTGAACGCTACCGGAGGGTTCCATGGAACTTGATCCTCTCATCTTACCGCGAATCCAGTTCGCTTTTGTGGTGTCATTTCACGCCATTTGACGGTATGGCATTGTTCACACTGATCGGCTTTATATCGTTGCGTACACTCTGGTGCTCTCCGCCACCACTCGCCCCGGTGCTGTTTGAATATGCCGATGATAACCAAACCGACCCAGTCAGGGAGGTCGCTGATTATGGAGCTGATTTATCTGCCCCTTATCCGGGTATTCATTACCTGGCTGACAGGACTGCCACTAAGTGGCTGAGCCACGGGCGAGCGGTGGCGGAGGCAGGACTTCCGCCACCGACCAGAAGGCCGTCAGGGGGTGGCTCGCCCGGCTGGCCCGTGGCAGCCGCTTCTGGATCTGGAGCGCCGTTGCTGCCGGCACGGTTGCCGGCGTTGCCACCATTATCCAGATGATTCTGCTGGCCCGGATTATTCACCTGGGCATTATTGATGAAGTTCCGGTCGCGGAACTCACTCCCTTCTTTCTTGGTCTGATCCTGGCCCTGGCGGTGCGTGCCCTAGGCCAGGGCTTTCAGACCCAACTTGCCGCCCGCTGCAGTGAGCAGGTGCGCCGGGATGCCCGGCGGCAGATTCACAAGCACTGGCAAGCCACTGGCCCGGTTGCGTTGGACCAGCCTTCAGCCGGCACCCTCGCCCGGGAATGGATAGATCATGTTGAGGCCCTGCACGGCTACTTCGCCCGCTTCCTTCCGCAAATGGGCCTTTCGATAATTGTGCCTTTGATGATTCTGGCTCTGGTGTTCTGGCTGGATTGGCTGGCAGGGATCTTTCTTGTGCTCTCAGCCCCTTTGATTCCGGTTTTCATGGCCCTGGTGGGAATGGGCGCGGAAAAGGTGAACCAGCAGCATTTCGAGACCATCAGCCGGCTTTCCGGGCAGTTCCTGGACAAGGTTCGCGGGCTGACAACCCTGCAGTTATTTGGCCAGACCGCCGGTGCCGCCGAGCTTATACGCCAACGGTCGGACCATTACCGGCGTATCACCATGAAAACCTTGCGAGTCGCCTTCCTGTCGTCCGCAGTGCTGGAGTTCTTCGCCTCGGTTGCCATCGCTGTGATTGCGATCTATATCGGGTTTGGCCTGCTGGGTTACATCAGCTATGGCCCTTCGGCGGAGCTGACGCTATTTTCCGGGTTGCTGATTCTGTTGCTGGCTCCGGAATTCTTTCAGCCGCTGAGGACCCTCTCCCAGCACTACCATGACCGTGCCGCGGCTATGGGAGCCGGCGCGGAGATCCTTGCGCGCCTGAGCAGGCCGGTGGGCAGCCATTGGTCGGTTGACCTGGCAGACGCAGCCGCCATAAGCGATGTGATTGAGCTGAATTCGGTATCAAAGGTATTCGGGACTGACCAGCAGGTTCTGAAGGAACTGTCGCTGACAATCCGACAGGGCGACGTTGTTGCCCTTACCGGCCCTTCCGGTGGCGGGAAATCCACCCTGTTGCACCTGCTGGCCGGCTTTTTGGCACCGGACACCGGTACAATCCAGTTGTTCGGCCAGGCTCCCGGCAGTTTCCGGTTTGGCTGGCTGGGACAGAAAGGGTTCCTGGTTCAGGGCACATGGGCGGACAACCTTCGGCTGACCACGCCGGACGCCTCTGATATTGCCATTGCAACTGCCCTGCGCAATGCTGGCATGGGCCCCCTGCTGGACAGTCGGAAATACGGAATTCACAGTGCGGTGTCCGAAGACGGTCACGGCCTTTCCGGCGGGCAGGCGCGGCGCCTGAGCCTGGCCCGTATCTTCCTGGCCAATTACGATCTGATCCTGCTGGACGAGCCCACGGCGGGTCTGGACAGCGACAGTGAAGTCTTCGTTCTGGAAGCGCTGCACAAACTGGCGGTGGCCGGCAAAACCCTGATCTTCTCTACCCACCACCAGGCCTTGCTCACGCTGGCAAACCGGATTTTGCTGGTCTCCGGCGGGGAGGTGCGGGATGCGCGACCTGAAGCCGTGGCTGAATCTCATCTTCAAGCGCCCGGGGCGTCTGGTTGTGGGCGGTTTCCTGATCCTCGCCACCCTGCTCTCCGGCATTGCCCTGCTCGCGATTTCCAGCTGGTTTATCACTGAAACGGCGCTGGTAGGACTCCTTGTAGCTGCCGGAGTTGGCGCTACCATCCATCTGTATGTGCCCGGCGGGGCCATCCGGCTCTTTGCGGTATCCCGCACGGTGTTCCGGTATCTGGAGCGGGTGTACAACCACGATACGGTGTTGCGCTTGCTGGCCGACATCCGGGTGGCGCTGTTCCGGGGACTATCTCTCGCGAGCCGGAGCCACAGAAGTGGGCTGACGGGGGCCCAATGGCTTTCAAGGCTGACCACCGATGTCGATTCCCTGGACACCCTGTATCTTCGGCTGATCGCACCAACCGCACTTGCTGCGCTGGTTTCCATACTGGTCGTGATGCTGGCAGCGGTGCTCTTTGATATGCAGGCAGCCATGCTGCTGGGCCTGATACTGCTGGTGACGTTCCTGATCGCTACCATCGGCGTTTATCTGCGAACCCGACACCTCTCAGCCCGGCAGAGTGACCGGCAGGAAGCCCTGCGAACCGCCGTGGTTGAACACATCGAGGGTTTTGCGGAGCTGACCGCGGCGGGAAGAACCGGAAAACATGCGGCCTGGTTGATGCGCCAGGCTCATCAGGTAACCTCAGAGCAGGCTAAGGCAGACGCCCGCATTGGCTGGCACCTGGCCGGTGCCCACCTGTTGATCAACCTTTCTGCCGTTTTCGCACTCTGGGCCGGTTTTGCCCTGTATCGAGCCGGCACATTGTCCGCACCGGTGCTGGTTCTTTTGCCGATTGTCCTGCTTGGACTGGCGGAAGTCTACACCGTGCTACCGGATGCATTCGGCAAGCTGGGAGCTACCGTGGCCTCGGCCCGGCGTCTGAACCGGGATTGTCGGGCAAACGAACCGGATGCTGATTCGGGCACGGTTAACCTGCCGGCAGGCACTGCGCTTATGGCGAAAAACATCACGGTAAAACATGAAGGTTACGCGCCACTGTTCAAACATTTCGAGCTTCAGGTCCAGGCCGGCGAGCGACTTGGAATCCTTGGTCATTCCGGTAGTGGTAAGTCTTCCCTGGCGGATACCTTCGCCGGTTTGCTGCCCTTACATGGCACATTCGCATGCCTGGATCGCGTTTATCTGACCCAGCAAACCGTACTGTTTGAAGACACTCTGAGAGCAAATCTGAAGCTGGGCTCCCCGACAGCCAGCGACACCGACCTGTGGGGTATTCTGGAGCAGGTGGAGCTGGCGGAGCGGTTCGCTTCGGAACCGGACCAGCTTGACACCTGGCTGGGATGCGCGGGCAGCCGGCTGTCTGGTGGTGAGGCCCGACGGGTGGCGCTGGCGCGGGTATTGCTGAACTCTGCCCCGCTGGTGATTCTGGATGAGCCGTTTACCGGCCTGGATGCCGAGACCCGTGCTCGAATAGCAAAACGGATGGACGGTCTTCTGGATGGGAAAACGGTGATCAGCCTGGCACATAGGCCGGATGCCCTTCCGGGCACCGACCGCGTGATTCACCTGAGTTGCTAGCGGGTTTCGACCACCTCAAAGGTCAGGCCGGCTTTGCTGGTCAGACGCTCCATCAGTTTGCCGTCCAGCAATGACGCCGGGGTCCAGAAACCGCCGGGCTGGTCTGCCGGAATATCAAAAGCCAGGCACATCCCCGCTTCGCCCAGCATCTTGCCGGTGGAACCGTAACCCGGGTCCCGATCACCGGTCACCCTGGTGATGATGGTTTTGCCATCCTCGGTCCGGCCCGCAAAACGCAAATCGTAGAATCCGGATTTCTGGGCTTCCGGGCTTGGCCCTTCGCCGGGCTGAGGCACGAACTTCTCCACCAGCCAGCGGGTAGGCTTGATGGCAGAGGCAGTAAGGAACGCTGCCAGGCCACCGGTGATGGCGTAGGCGGCCAGTCGCCCCTTGGTTCCGCTGCCGGTCATCATTGCTTCGTCGTAAGTGAACTCCCTGCCGTACCGGGCATCCTGTAGCGCGTTCGAGCGATGCACCACCCGAGTATTGATGGCGCCCATCACAAACGGCGCCAGCCAGACGTTGAAGGTCTTGTCGAACTCGGCGCCCCTGAGGCTGGGCTGACGGATTTCGGAGCGGTGTTCCGGTGGGCAGATGGAGAATGGGTTAGCCAACTCTTTCCGCAGCTTCGGGTCTGCCGCCGCTTCCTTTGCCACGTTCATCATGGACGCCACAGTGCCGCCGGAGAACTCTCCTTTGGCTACCTTCACCCTCATGCGAACATCGCAACAGGGCGCACCAAAAACCTGCTCTGCCTGGTTTTGCAGGAACCAGACACCCATATCGGACGGAATGGAGTCGAAACCGCAACAGTGAACAATGCGTGCGCCAGAGGATTTCGCTTCGCCCTCGTAGCGTTCCACCATCTTGCGGATCCACTGCACCTCGCCGGCCAGGTCGCAGTAGTCGGTTCCGGTGCGCACACAGGCCTGCACCAGCGGCTCACCGTACAGAGCGTAAGGGCCTACGGTAGAAATGATGACACGGGCCTGTTCGCACATGACCTTGAGGGCTGGCTCATCGGAGGCATCGGCGAGAATAACCGGCAGATCTTTCGCGGGCTCGCCCAATCCGGATTTCAGGGTGTTCAGTTTGCTCTCCGAGCGCCCGGCAATCGCCCACTTCACCGATTGACCCACTCCGTAGGTGTCGAGCAGGTAACGGGTAAGAATCTGACCAACAAAACTGGTGGCACCAAATACCACCAGATCGTAAGTCGTTTCCGCGGATTTAGTCATTGGTCTTCCTTAGTCGGAACTGTTGATTGAACGTTTATCGAAGGCCCGATGGCGCTTTTGCACCCATCAGGCGCATGAACAGGGCAACACCCAGGCCCCAGAAGCCGTTGAGGAGAAGTCCGCCTACCCAGGTCTGGGAGGACACATCAAGCCCTTTGAGGGGGAAAACCACCAGCATGGCGACTGCCGTGGGGCCGATTGCCCCCGCAATGACATGCCCCAGCCAGAACTTCACCCCGGCCAGGCGGCCAAGAATGAGCCATAGCGCCATCCCCCAGAGGCCGCCAAAGAACGCCAGCGATACAACGGCCGGAACACCCAACGGTGGCACCGGAGACAGGTTGAAAGGTGCCTTGGGCACCAGGTCACCCAGCCAGAACAGCGTGAACAGGCCCTGATGGAACACCAGGGTTGCAAGAAAACCACTTACAAACGCTTTGAACCAAATCATGAACAATCCTCCGTTAGCAGGAATAGTCGACCTTAACTCGTTGATTTAGTCTGGCTCACTGTGCAACCTCAACCGATTTTAGCAGGTTTGAACGCCGTTCCACTTTCCCTTCCCTACCGGCAAAACCGTCGTCACGGCCAATCGTTTGTCACACTCTATCAGGCACACTGCCAGGCAGTGAACAGAACGATTCCCGGAGGTCTGAATTGATCATCTTTCTTACGGTACTCAGCATCCTGCTTGTCCTGTTCAGCGGCTTTGTCTGCTGGCAGGTTCTGGAACAGCGTAAAGTGATTGCCCGAATGATGGAGAATGACAATATCGCAGATTCAGCGCGGGAACCGGAGCTGGTTATTACGCTGCGGGTGCTGGATCCGATTGCCCTGGCGAAACGGGAATCCCGATCTGCCCGGGTACTTGCCGACAAGCTGCCGGTGATGGTGCGGAAGATGGTGTATCAGGAAGTAATGAAAGAGCTTGAAGAAGAGATGACAGAACGCCAAATTGATGTGGAAATGCAGATCGAGTATCGATAGGAGGGTACTGCCATGATCACGAATGCCATTGTGTCAGCTCTGCTTTTCCTGGCTTTGGGCGGGCTCTGTGTCGCGTACTGGCAGCTGCTGCTCTGCCGGCGTGAAGCCCGGATTCTTAACTCCCATCGCGTGGCTGCACACAGCGCCGTCCAGAAGAGCCGGATGGACCTTCTGGAGGTCCGGAATCGCGCCAGATTGCTGGAGGACTCTGTCTCAGGTGGTGCCAGCGCCGTTGAGAAACTTCACAAGGCGATTTCCAATACCACTTTCGGGCTGATTGATCTGTTCTCAAAAGATGAAGAGTTCCGGCAGACCGCCCGTAAAGCACGGGCGACTCATGATCAGACCAGCCAGCAGATCTATCGAACCGTGCGCACCACTAACAAGGCTCTGCACATTCTTGCGGATACCCTGATCATCGGCAAGGCGGAAAAACGACTCGCTTCCTGCAAACGCGGAGAGGCACCAGATTCAGATGAGAGTCTGTGAGTTTCTGCGCTTAACACGTTTCGAAGCGTTTCAGAATAACGTCGACCGTCACGTCCAGTGACTCGAGTGCCGCTGCCTTCTCAAGCCCCTCAGAGGTGGCCCGGTATAGATGCGGAGTCATGGCCAGCAGATCGGCAATGCTGTCGCGGTCTGGAAGGGGGAGCGCAAATCGTACCACGGTCGAATCCAGCTGGCGGAAACCCTCGGGCGCAGTGCTCTCATTGTCTGCCGGCGGCTTCAGTTCGGGGTAGATGATCTCGCGCAGCTCCCGGAGATGGTCCTCCCCGGAATCCACTTGTATAACCTGCCCACCGGCCTTCAGCACCCTGGCGAATTCGCCATAAACCGGAAAACCGAACAGGCAAAGCACCAGATCAAGCGATTCCGACAGTACCGGAAGGTTTGCGTTGCTGCCGACCACCCATTGGGTTTGTTTATCCTGCTTTGCCGCTGCCAGGACCGCCCACTTCGAGATATCCACGCCAATCATCGCAAGGCTTCGGTTACCGGCGATGTTCGGAAGTAGTCGAAGGTAATAGCCTTCACCGGAACCGGCGTCCAGTACCGAGGCAACGCCTTCCGTGGGCAGCGCCTGTAGCGCCAGATTGTTAACGGCGTCGGCGATCTTTGCGTAGAAACCGGCCTTGAGAAACCTTTGTCGGGCCGCCACCATTTCCTTGCTGTCACCGGGGTCCAGAGTGCGTTTCTTCTGAACCGGCAACAAATGCACATAGCCCTGCCGGGCAACATCGAAGCTGTGCCCGTTTTCGCACCGCCAGGTCTTTTCGCTGGGGGTGAGCGAACACCCGTCCAGTGGGCAGGCTAACGCATCAAAGGGCATCGTGGTCATGGTTTCTCTATCCGGTTCAACAGTCGGGGCCGGGTATCATAATAGGCGTTTCAGCAAGAAAAAACTGATCAAAGGCAATTCGTTGACCAGGCACGTTGATACGACAGATAGTCAAACAGGATAAGCGTCTTGCGGGCGAAATTCCCGGTACGCCTGCATGGAGACCTTGCCCAACTGCGGTGTCAGCTTGCAGGTGCGTTTACCCCAGGGATACTCCGTCTGTCGTTTCAGCCACTCGGCGCCTTCACCCTGTTTCCAAGCGTCCAGGTCCAGGTCCCGCCAGAACCGGGGATTCCGCCCGGTGCGATGGTCATGCTCCGCCGTTACGGGGTCCAAGTGGCGGAAGGGCTCCAGCCTTGGCACATCCGGCAATGGTTGGGAAACGTCCATGTACCGCTGAAGCATGTCCCACAGGGCCATGACTTCTTCCTTGCTTGGCTCAATCCGGCTCAGGGACGTCTGGCTGAACTGATTGCCGGTATAGCGATGAACGAACATCAGGCGATAGAAGATGCCGCCATGCTGGACCACACGCTCCACGTAGGCGTCGAACTCCTCGAAGGGGGCGGTCAGTTTTTTGCCGCCCGGCAAGGCGAAGCTGACCTCGCCTGTTTCACGGTTGAAGGCGCTTTCGCCGGCCTCCAGCCCCCGGTCCAGGAGTTTACCCAGTAGTTTGTCGAAGGGGCGGAGTAACAGGGCGAAACCGCACATGACCCAGGGCATGGTTTTAATGAGGACATAGAAGGAGATTGGCATCCAAACAAGAACGGCAAAGAGCATAACCAAGAAAAAAATAAAATCGTGTATATCTACCACCAGTTCATAAAAACCGTAGTAGAACAACATCCCTCCACCGACCAAAACTACACCACCCCAAACATAAGGTATCAACAGCAGCAATGCAGAAAGACCGATAAATGTCTTACCATTGAGAAAACGAATCTGTCGGTGGTTCCACCACCATTCCCCAGAGGCAAAGTCACCCGGATTGTTTTGGTCCTGATGCTTGACGGCGCCTAGTTCTTCACACACCCGGTGGTAAGGCTCGATACCGGCGTAGTCACACACAGGTTGTAGGTCTTCACCAAGTTGTTCGCGTTTTGTTGGTGACTCCGGCAATTCCGGAATCTGATATGCCCGGAAACCGGTTTTCACCTGGCGATGTGTTTGGTCATTCTCACTCACATGTCTACCTCTTTCCCGATCCTCCAGTTCCGGAACCCCCGGCCTTAAAGCTGGCTCTGCATCCGCGCTTTTTCCAGTACTTTTTGGCCCGGCTAAAAGCGACTGAGCATCTGCGGATAATAAACGGCTGGTCTTCTATCCTGACGTTTCCACTAATTCCCCTAGGTCTCCCGCACAAGCTCTCTTTGCCCTGTAGGCATCCATCGAAATCTTGCCAATCTGCGGTGTCAGCTCGCAGGTGCGTTTACCCCAGGGATACTCCGTCTGTCGTTTCAGCCACTCGGCGCCTTCACCCTGTTTCCAAGCGTCCAGGTCCAGGTCCCGCCAGAACCGGGGATTCCGCCCGGTGCGATGGTCATGCTCCGCCGTTACGGGGTCCAAGTGGCGGAAGGGCTCCAGCCTTGGCACATCCGGCAATGGTTGGGAAACGTCCATGTACCGCTGAAGCATGTCCCACAGGGCCATGACTTCTTCCTTGCTTGGCTCAATCCGGCTCAGGGACGTCTGGCTGAACTGATTGCCGGTATAGCGATGAACGAACATCAGGCGATAGAAGATGCCGCCATGCTGGACCACACGCTCCACGTAGGCGTCGAACTCCTCGAAGGGGGCGGTCAGTTTTTTGCCGCCCGGCAAGGCGAAGCTGACCTCGCCTGTTTCACGGTTGAAGGCGCTTTCGCCGGCCTCCAGCCCCCGGTCGAGGAGTTTACCCAGTAGTTTGTCGAAGGGGTGGAGTAACAGGGCAAAGCCGCCCATAATCCAAGGAGTAGTCGTAACGATTAGATATATCGATAATGGAATCCAAGCCAAACAGAGAATGAAAACAACAGAGAACTTTAAAAAAAACGGGAGATCAATTTCGTCAGAAAAGTACATTAAATAGTACCCACCACCCCCAAATAGTAACGTTCCCCAAATATAGGGCGCTGCCAACAGAAAAAAAGATAACCCAACAAACGCTTTACCGTTGAGAAATCGAATCTGACGGTGGTCCCACCACCAGTCGCCGGGCGCTAAATCATCCGGAGCGTTCTGATCCTGATGTTGGATAGCATCTACATCTTCGCAAACCCGGCTATATGGTTCGATTCCTGCGTAGTCACCAACAGGCTGAAGGTCCTCGCCTAGCCGTTCGCGTTTCGCGGGAGGATCTGGCAAGTTCGGAATCTGATCGGCCCGAAAACCGTCTTTTCCATGGCTGTTTTTTTGGCCGTTCTCACTCACACCGCGACCTCTTTGACGGTCCAATAGGGTACTGGCTCGTTTTCGAATGGGTTGAAAACCCGGCGCTGTTTATCGGGCAGAGCGCCGTGACGGCTGGACTCAAATGGTTCGTAATCATCAAGCACTGGCATAGGGATTCTAAACGCGCCAAATTCACTTTCGATGCGGGCTTGCAAGACCACCCTTAGATTGATTGTTCGTCTTTTGCTATGACCAAACGTTCTGACCTCACCCCCAGCAAGATTTCGTTCGACGAGAAAATGCACTGCGTTATCTTCCGGTACGACAACCCAGTTTGTAATTCGCTTCAACGGGGTGTTTCGGGTCAGATTGAATTCATCGACCTGTCCGACGTGTGTCTCCATTGTACTGTGGGTATATTCCAGTTCCTGGATCCCAAGCCTTAAGTCTCGCTTCTCACTGCCAGATTTGTCCGGAGGTTGTTGCCCCAGTTTAAAGCGGCTGACCAAGGGAGAGCGCACCGTCACCCTGTAGTCGTCCGGGGACGGTTTGTGTCTCGCAAACATCGCCTGTTCCGTACCACTCAAGTCACCATACCGTTTAGCGGATACCGTTACCGGGGATAGCTGGCTGAGCAACTGCGGATAATAGACAGAATCGTTAGCAGGCAGTCCCTCGTGGGCGGGCCCCGCGCCCAGCGGGCCCTGTTTCAGCACGCGCTCTGTCTCACTGTCGGTGGCTATGGCTGCGAATACGCTACCACCCAGCACAACGCCGAGGCCAAATAGCGCCCAGCCCCAACCGGGTACCGCGAGTAATCCGGTCAATAATGGCGATGCCAGGAAGACGCTGCCGCCGGCCACAGCCAAACCATGCCCAAGAGCAGCATCCATATCACCACGGCTGAGACTGTTGCGACAGTCCCAGGCGCTGACTCCCACCATTACGCCGCCCGCAAAGAAGTTAACAAGCCCCATAAAGCGCACAATTGTGCCAGCTCCGACGTTCAAAAGCCGTTTCTGGATAGAAGTGCCGATCAGTGGCACTGACTTGATCTCAAAAAGGGGTCTTAGTACTACCTTTGTGACCAGCTTGCTATCGGCCGAACCGCTTACGACGTGAAGCTTCATCAATGCTGCAGAGAGGTCTAAACTAGCCCCTACAAGTTTAGTGAGGTAAAACCCGAGTTCTCCGGATTTGTTTTGTCTCAAAGAACACAACTCCGAAACAAGATTATACGCCGCCAACCCCACCAACACTCGCGACAACCCCGGCCCATCCGCAAACCCCTTGGCTTTCTTCGCCCAATCAATTCTCAGCGCACTGAATTTCCGGGCTTCCGGGTGGTCGACGGGCAGAACAAACACCCAGGTATGAGCGGCTGCCTTCACCAGGGCTTCTCCGCCTTCATCAACCAATCGGCCGGGGCTGGTGGAGGCCACCCGGCTACCCGCCGCGTCTGTTCTGTCTGCAAACAGGTAGTCATTGCGCCGGGTCAGGGCTTCGCTTTTGCGGTCTTCATCGGTAAGACCGAACGAGATGCCATTACCGTGGACACCGACGATGCTGTAGCGAGTAAGATCAACCTCCCCCCGATGCATTACCTGCAATTCCCCTCCAAGGTTGGGATCCGCGATATCAGCCGCTTCTTTGACGGACGTGAACACGCGGTCGAGCTTGATGGCACCCAGGTTGCCACTCTGGCGCAATCCTTCAACAGCCTTGAGTACAGCAGCGCTCCAGCCTCCCAAGGCTGTTTGAACCATTCCCGCAGCGGTGCCTCCTGCGCCGCTGGGAACGGCGGACGAACCATTGCCCGGATTGGAGCCACCTTCTTCCTGCGTCAGTTGCTGGGCCAACATGCTGATGGACGACAGGCCCGCTCCGGTCAGGCGCTCCTCCGACAATGTATTTTGATCGCCCGCGAGTTCCCTTAATCGCGCCAGCAAGGGAGGGAGTTCACGGTCAGACTTTGCCCCCTCAGCGAGGGCGTCGATGAGCGGGTTTTTACCAAGGCCCCGCTTGAGCAGCCGTGACAAACTGCCTGGTGATTTCAGGCCGTGGGCATTCAGCACGCCGGGGAGTTGTTGTGTCAGGTTCAACAGATCGGCCTGGAGTGCAAACGCTTCGCAGGGCCCCAGCCCGGTGTGGTTGAGGTAGTCGTCACAAACGGCGTCGAATTCTCCGCTGTTGACCAGTTCTTCCAGCATCTCCAGCTGGGCAGAGATTTCCTCGAGCGCCTTCTGGCGCTCGGAATGATCGAGAACCTTGTGGAGTTTATTTCGGTCCACTGCGGCTCGGAGCGTCTCAATCTGGTCGTCAGAGGACTGCGTGTGTGGATCGAACAGCGCCTGGCGTATCAACGTGGCGGAATGAATCAACGGTCGGTTTTTCAGGGACAGGTCGATGGCATCAAGGTAATGCAGGGCCAGGTGCAACTGCGCCAGGGCATGACGCAGGCGGAACAGCGGGTCAGGAATGGCCACGCACACGATGGCACTATGCGCCCTGGCTTCGGCCAGGGTATCGTCTGACGGGTTTGCCTTCAGGGTCAGGTCGGGCGGTGCCACATCGCTGCCTTCCTCAGGCCCTGGAATCCAGCTCCACCGCTGCACCAACCGGGAAACCAGCTCTCCTTCGTTTGGGCGGGTGAACGCCGGGGTAAATGCCGATGGGTCCTGCAGCATCAGTTCGATGCCCAGGTCCCTTGGCCTCAGGTTGGGGACGGACCGAATGCCCGCAGCGGGAAAGCCGCTGTCGAAGGTCAGGCTGTCCTCGTTGCTGGCTGCCCAGGCAGGGGCGATGGATAAGGCTCGTTTCTCCAGAACCGCTGGTGTGCCCTCGAGCTTTTCGATGTAGGCCCAGGGTCACTGGATTTCACTAAAGGCTATCCGGCATTCAGAAAGTTCGAAGCGATTCTGCAGAAAAACCGGCATCAGGAAGTCGGTCACGGATTTTCCCACCGGCGAACGGCGGTCGGCTTTTTGCTGGCGGGCGGGGGTCAGGTCGATCTCGCTGAGGGTGCCCTCGGAACTGACTTCGAATTCCCGCCAGAGTGTCTGCCCCCGGAAGACATAGAGGTAACCGGGGCGCAGTGTGGAAACAGCCCGTCCACCAAACACGGTCACGCCGCTGACTTTGATGGGGCGCTTGCGGTGAATTTCGGCCACCGGGCACACGCTCAGCAGGGTATTGCCGAGTTCGCCTTCTGGCATTTCTTCCAGTGGTGTCCAGTCCTCCAGAACCGGCACGTTGAAGGTACCGCCCTCCCGGGTTGGGACGGCGATCACCATCCCTGCAGGCTCACCGGTGTCGTTTTCGGCCCTGAGGCGAATTGTCTTTTCCAGTTTTTCAGGTTTGAGAGTGAAAGATTCGCTCATACCGTCTTGCTCTTCCCTGAGGTTGATGTGCTTTTCAGTGCGCCCTGCTCACTGTCCCGGCCCTTGACGTCCGCCAGCCGGTCCTGTCCGCCCTCCCCTCTAACCGGAGCTGCTTGGGTTGGGCGGCTCCGGGTTTGCCTTACCTGGCTGGTGAGGGCTGTTGTTGCAGGCACGGAGTCCGGTCCGGCGCTGGTTCGGGTGCTGGTTTGCCTCAACGCATCCTGCCTGACCCGGGCGCCTTTGGCTGCGTCGATGAGGTCGGGCATCTCCGGCACCTGAGCTGAAGCGCCGGTCCCACTCCCAGGCCCACCCCCGGAATTCAACTTCACCATGGGCCCGGACACGGTCACACCGCTGGGGTCCACCTTCACAAAGCTGCCACCGGCCTTGAGGGTGACTTCCGCGCCCGCTTCGATCACGATTTTCATACCAGCCTTGTGGTGGATTTCGCTGCCGGCTTCGATGAGCTGGTTCTTGCCCTGTTTGCTGTGGTGGCTGCCGTTGGCGATGAGGCTGAAATCACCGCCGATGGATTCCCGTTTCTCGCCATCCACGGTGCTGTGGTCGTTGCCCTTGATATGGCTGAATTCGTCCTTCGCTACCGTGCGGTGGCTATCGTTTTTGATCACTTCGGTGCGGTTGTTTTCAGTCAGCAGATCCAGGTCTTTCTGGGCGTGGAGGTAGATCTGTTCCTGGTCCGCTTCGTCCTCGAACCGCAGTTCATTATTGCCCTCACCCTTGTGGGTCTGGGTCTTGAGGGTGGTTCGGGTTTTGTGTTCCGGCAGCGCGTAGGGCGGCGTGTTGGCTGCGTGCCAGGTCCGCCCGGTAATGATAGGCTGGTCCGGGTCGCCGTCCAGGAAGGAGACGATGACTTCATGGCCGATTCTCGGAAGTGCGATGAACCCGTACTGTCCTCCCGCCCAACCCTGGCTGACTCTGAGCCAGGCACTGCTGTGTTCATCATTCTCGGAATGGCGATCCCAGGGGAATCGGACTTTCACCCTGCCGTACTGGTCGCAATGGATTTCTTCGCCTTCCGGGCCGGTTACGATGGCTATCTGGGGGGCGTCCATCACGGGGCGGTGCATGGCCTGTGAGCGCCACCTGCGGTCCGCCGGGATCGCGTTGAATGCGTTGTGGTAGGTGGTAGAGCCACTGCCCCCCTCTTCTTCCAGGGCCTGGGGCTG
>NZ_JASSVN010000018.1:0-76383 GCF_030540945.1 Marinobacter sp. SS8-8
CTGTCCTGATATTTCATCTCCGAAATACCCCGGCCAGCGCCCACACGAATTACTTGGTTAACTTTTTAAAGAGCGGTTGAGCCGTTGCTCAATCAAGGCCGCGTATTCTACATCGTTCCGCCACCCTGTCAACCGTTTATTTTTCGCTGCTTCCGTCTCCGGAAATCGCCGAAAAACTTACCGGCTTACTACCTGTTTGGAGGCGCGCATTCTACAGCGAATCGCTTTCCTGTCAATCGCTTTCTGAAGAATCTTGAAACTCAATTTCTCCAGTTATTTCAATCCGTTACTCCTTCAAGAAGCCGCTGCATCAGTGGCTTGCCCCTCAGAAGAAAGGCGCATTCTACAGACCTGCCCAGAGGTGTCAACGGCTCGTTATCACTTTTCGGTAAATCGACGGCTTACCGTCAAAACTCGGTTTTTACCGCGGTCGCCGCCCGGGTCGCTTTTTCCCTCGCTTCGGCAATTGAACCACCGGTCGCAAGAGCCACACCCATACGCCGGCGCCCTCTCAGTTCAGGTTTACCAAACAGCCTGAGAAAGATATCAGGCTCAGCCAGCGCTTTTTCAAGCCCGGAGTAGGAAACGGCATCGGAATCTCCCTCAGGCAATATCACTGCGGAAGCAGATGGCCCCCACTGGCGTATCGCCGGTATCGGCAGCCCCAGGATCGCGCGGGCATGCAACGCAAATTCTGACAAATCCTGGGAAACCAGGGTAACCAGCCCGGTGTCGTGGGGGCGCGGCGACACTTCGGAGAACCATACCTGGTCGCCCCGAACAAACAGCTCCACCCCATAGACCCCATAGCCACCAAGGTTGCCGGCAACAGCTTCGGCGATTTCCCGGGAACGGGCCAGGGCTTTTTCACTCATTGGCTGCGGCTGCCAGGACTCACGGTAATCCCCGTCTTGCTGACGGTGCCCGATCGGATCACAGAACGAAATGCCGTCGCGATGCTTTACGGTAAGCAAGGTGATTTCGTATTCGAAGTCCACGAACCCCTCAACGATCACCCTCCCCTTGCCGGCGCGACCACCGGTCTGGGCATAATCCCAGGCAGCCTCAATATCATCGCTAGACCTGACCAGGCTTTGCCCCTTGCCGGACGAACTCATGACCGGCTTCACCACCAGGGGCAAACCGACGGCCTCGACCGCCGCGAGATATTCCTCTTTCGATTCCGCGAATCGGTACGGCGATGTAGCAAGCCCGAGCTCCTCGGCGGCCAGGCGACGGATACCTTCCCGGTTCATTGTCAGGTTAACGGCCCGTGCGGTGGGAATCACGTGATAGCCTTCGCGCTCCAGCCTCACCAGTTCGGGAGTGGCGATAGCTTCTATCTCAGGCACAATCAGGTTCGGCTTTTCCGCCTCAATAATGCGGCGAAGGGCCTCTCCATCCAGCATATCGACAACGTGGCTGCGATGGGCAACCTGCATGGCCGGAGCATTGGCATAACGGTCAACCGCGATGACCTCCACGCCAAAGCGCTGAAGCTCGATGACAACTTCCTTGCCCAGCTCTCCGGAACCACAAAAGAGAACCCTGAAGGCGTTTTCTTTCAGAGGAGTACCAATTCGAACTGTGTCAGTCATGATATTGCCTGTCCTGTGTGGTACCTACGAATGCCCAATATTGCCCGGCGACGCCATAAACGCGATTGCCCTAATGAACATAACAATCTAGACCAAAACCTTGCTTTCACGCTCGGCAACTTTTCGCAGCACGTCACGGCGTTCTTCGTTGCTCATCCGAGACCACCGCGTAATTTCCTCTCCGCTGCGATGACAACCAACACAAATGTCATTCTCGTCCAGCGCGCAAATGCTCACACAGGGCGAGCGTACCTTATCGGCGACTTTCATCCTGCCTACCTCACCTGACTGCTTAACCGTGACCAAGTGGAAAACTATGTGGCCCAAAGGCGCTCACTTTAACCTTTCCTGGCCTCTGCTTCTAATACCTGTTCGGTCAGGGGCTCCTCCAGATGTTGCCATACCCCAGATCCGACAGTGGGTACACTAGTGTCCCGTCTGGCTAATTCGCTAATCTACTGCGAATTAGCCAGACGGGACACTGCGGCACGGCGCCGGCCACCGTGCTCGGGAGACGAGAATATCAAACCCCAGGACCTTCATCGTTAGCGGATGTCATTCACCGGGTACCCAGAGCACATCGCCTTTTCCCTTGGCATTCGAATAGCGGGCCATCACGAACAGCAAATCAGACAGGCGGTTCATATACTCCAGCACCGAGGGGCTAATCTCCTGCTCTTCCTTCAACTGAACAATGATCCTCTCAGCCCGGCGAGTCACTGTCCGGGCATGGTGAAGATACGTTGCTGCGGGATTGCCCGCCGGGAGAATGAAAGATCGCAGGGACGGAATATCCGCGTTGAACCGGTCTATTTCCTGCTCAAGCTCAAGGGTCTTGGAGTCTGCAAGCCTGAGTGGCGGATATTTCGGATTTTCCACAACAGGCGTGCAAAGATCGGCACCGACATCAAACAGATCGTTCTGGATGCGTGCCAGGATCCTGTCCAGCGTCTCGTCGACATGCAGCCGCGCCAGGCCAATAACGGCGTTTGCTTCGTCCACCGTGCCGTAGGCTTCCACACGCGGATCGTACTTGGCGACCCGGCTACCATCACCCAGGCCGGTATCGCCCTTATCTCCGGTTTTCGTATATATCTTGGTGAGCCTGACCATTCATTTCTCCCGTGACCCGGTTCCGTCCATCAACGAAGCCGGTCAGATTACAGGTTTTTCCCGGTAGGTTCCCCAAATGCCTTTCAGGGTTTCAACAATATCGCCCATCGAAGCCCCTTCTTTGACCAATTCAATGGTTATGGGCATAAGGTTTACCGTTTCGTCCTCGGCCTGCTCTTTCAACTGCGTGAGCAGACTCTGGACTTTTTCTTCATCGCGATTGTTCCTGACCTTGTTCAGGCGCTCAATCTGCCGGCGCTCGGTTTCCGGATCATGTGGATGGGTTTCAATCTCAACATCCTCTTCCTCCTGGACGAACATATTGACGCCGATGACCGGTCGCTCCCCGCTGGCCTTGCGTAGCGCGAAATCATAGGCCGAATCGGATATGCCTCTCTGGAAGTAGCCATCGTCAATACACTGGAGGGTGCCACCAAGTTCTTCAACCTCATCAAGGATTTTCCAGACTTCCCGCTCAATCTCGTCGGTAAGGCTTTCGACATAGTAGGAACCACCCAATGGATCCACCACCTGGGTGATGTTGGTTTCGTAGGCAATGATCTGCTGGGTCCGAAGGGCGATCCGCATCGCTTCCTCGGTGGGTATGGCAAAGGCCTCATCCATGCCATTGGTGTGCAGCGACTGAGCGCCACCCAGCACAGCAGACAGCGCCTGAAGCGCGGTGCGGATCGGGTTGATCGTGTACTGGGGCTTGGTCAGGGTCGCTGCCGCGGTTTGTGCGTGGAAACGTAACCGGCTGGCCTCGGGTTTCGTGGCGCCGAATTTTCCCCGCATGATCTTGGCGTATACCCGCCTGGCCGCCCGGAACTTGGCAATCTCTTCAAAGAAGTCTGCCTGGCTCACGAAGAAGAACGAGAGACGAGGGCCAAACTCATTGACATCCACCCCGGCGTCAATTGCAGTCTGAACGTACTCCATGGTGGTCGCCATTGTGTACGCCACTTCCTGGACAGCGGTTGAACCGGCTTCCGATATGTGGTAGCCGGAGATGTTGATGGCGTTGTACCGCTTCATGTTCTCGGATCCGTACTGAATGCAGTCACGGACCAGGCGAACCGACGGCCGCACCGGGAATATCCATTCCTTCTGGGCGATATACTCCTTAAGAATGTCGTTCTGGATGGTGCCCGAGAGGTCATTGAGGTCATAGCCGCGCTTCTGCGCCAGCGCAATGTACATGGCGTAGAGTATCCAGGCTGACGGGTTGATCGTCATGGAAACGGAGATTTTTGTCAGGTCAATGTCGTCGAACAACTCCTCCATATCCGCCAAAGTGTCAATGGCGACACCCTCGCGGCCCACTTCACCCTGGCTCATGGAATGACTTGAGTCATACCCCATCAGGGTGGGCATGTCGAAGTCGATCGACAGCCCGGTCTGGCCCTGGGCAATGAGGTATTTGAAGCGCCCGTTGGTTTCCCTGGCCGTGCCGAAACCGGCAATCTGGCGCATTGTCCAGTTCTTGCCACGGTACATGGTGGGGTAGGGTCCCCGGGTGAAGGGATATTGACCGGGAAAACCGACATCCTCGAACGGGGTGTCTTTGACATCCAGCGGCGTATACGTGCGCTTCGTCGGCATCCCCGACGCGGTGGCGTACTCTGACTTACGCTCCGGCGCCCGCTTTATAAAGGACGACACTTCATTCTTTTCCCACTGGTTGAACTCTTCTTCAATATGCCTGAGTGCGGCGGGGTCATACTGGTCAGTGTGATTCATGAATCGTCTCCTTCATGGCTTTTAGCAGGATCACCGCCGCGCCGTGGGGGTCCAGTTCGCGCTGGGTAACCTTTTGGAGCAGCTCTTCGGTTTGTGACCTGCTGTCACGTACAAAATTGTCCCGGACGATCCCTTCGGCGACCTTTACTACCCGGGTTAGAGCAATCTGGCGACGCCGTTCGGTGATTTCGCCACTTCGCTCCAGGTGCTCCGCATGACGATCAATCGCGGCCATCAGTTCGCCAAAACCGGTGTGCTTTTCAGAACTGGTCGGCACCACCGGCACCCGCCAGATGCCCTCACCCGGCTCCAAGCTCATCATCAGCATGGCCTTGAGTTCCTGGATGGTTTTGTTGGAGTCCGGCCGGTCGGCCTTACTCACCACATGAACATCGGCTATCTCAAGCACCCCTGCCTTGATGGCCTGAATGTCATCGCCCAGGCCAGGCGCATTGACAACCACCGTGGTATGAGCCGCACGCACAATATCAACTTCATCCTGGCCCACTCCGACCGTCTCGATCAGGACCACGTCAAACCCACCTGCATCCAGGAGGTCGACGGCGTCCAGGGCCGGTCTGGCCAGGCCACCGAGGGTTCCCCGGGTGGCCATGCTGCGAATAAATACCCCGGGGTCGGAAACCAGATCTCCCATGCGGATACGATCACCGAGGATCGCACCACCGGAAAACGGGCTTGAGGGGTCAATGGCAACGACACCGACGGTACGGCCACTGGCCCGGTATTCATGGACCAGTTGTGTAACGAGGGTCGACTTCCCTGCCCCGGGCACACCGGTAATGCCCACCACTTGAGCGCGGCCGGTGCTCTTGTAGAGCTTCGCCAGGGCCTGGCGCACGTCGGGGTCGCCGCCACTTTCAACGCGGGTAATCAGCCTGGCGATGGCACGGGGATGCCCCTCTCCCACCCGTTCCGCCAGCGCCATCGAGGATATGCGGTTAATCATCTAACCCCCACGTTTCTGGTTAAGGCTGTGGTAAAGGTCCCGGTCGTCAACCACCCGCTGGGCCTTGAAGTCGGTGCGTGGAAAGGTGTCCGGCTCGACCATCACAACCCTTGCCCGGACACCCAGCACGCGACTGAATTCGACCTCTACCCGTTCTGACAACGCTCTGACTGCATCCGGGCCCTTGCTCGCGGTCTCTTGGTCAAATTCTGCCTGCACCGCCAACTCGTCCATTGAGCCACCGCGGGAAATGATGATCCGGTGCTCACCACCATAACCCGCAAGGCCTTCCAGAATTTCAGCAATGGCGCTGGGGTACACGTTTTCACCCCGAATCTGGAACATGTCATCGATACGCCCGTAAATTCCTTTCGGCAGTCTCGGATAGGTTCGGCCACAGGGATTGTCTTCCATCACCCAGTGAGTCAGGTCACCAGAGACCATCCGGATCATCGGCTGGGAGGTTCGCTCAAGGTGGGTGTAAATAGGGGTGCCTTGCTCACCGAAAGGAACACGACGATTGGTGTCCGGGTCCGCCACTTCGGTGTAGACAATGTCCTGCCACAGCAGCATGCCCTTAGTGTCGGCACTGCCGGACGCATGCATCCAGGGCGTCAACTCGGCCATGGTTCCGCAGTCAACCACCTTCGCTCCGTAGATATCCTGAATCTTGTCCCGGATGGAGGGAATGGAACCACCCGGCTCACCGGAAAAGAACAGCACCCTGATACCGAACTCCCTGGGATCAATTCCTTCTTCACGGGCTACTTCCGCCAGCCTCAGCGCATAGGAAGGTGTGGAGTAGAGTCCAGCGGGTTTCATCATCCCTAACCAGGTAATCGCTCGCGCCGTCATTCCGGGAGCACCGGCGCCAAACGGGAAGGCTTTGCAGCCTAAACGCTCCGCACCGATCAACGCGCCCCAGGATCCCATATAGAGACTCAGAATGGCGGCGACAAACACTGTATCTCCCGGCCGCAGACCCATGCCCCACATGATCCGGGCATGGTTGTTGGCAATGGTCTCCCAGTCACGCCGGGAAATACCAAAAGCGGTAGGCCGGCCGGTTGTGCCAGAGGTGCCGTGGATATGGTGGATCTCGCTTTCAGGGCAGCAAAGATAGTCCCCGAATGGCGGTTTTTTGGCCTGGGAGTCACGCAGTTCCTGCTTGGTAACGGCGGGAACCTGTTCGAAGTCTGCAAGGGTACGGATGTCGTTGGCCTTTATACCGGCCTCGTCCCATTTGCCTTGGTAAAATGGCGAGTGATCGTAAGCATAGGTCATCACTTCACGGATGCGCGCAACAATTAACTCATCTCGTTTTTCAGGATCCATCGTTTCGCGATCCCGAAACCAGTAACGACTGCTCGGGTCAGGAAAATAGTCGTCGCTGTAACTGGGGGGGAAATTCCACTCTTCCATCGGAGACTCCTGGTGTTGTTATAGGTTGTCATCTGAGGAAATCTGTTTTGAGCGCCCGGCTTTACCCGACCGCCATAGTGCCGGATTTATCGGGCACCACGGTCTGCGACCAATTGCCGGAACGAATCAATGATTTCCTGGGGAGGAGTGTCCTGCAGAAGAATCTTGTGAACGCCCATCCGGTACAGCTCTTCAACGTCATCGTCCGGGATGACACCACCACCCGCAACGATCATGTCTTCCGCCTCCCTGTCTTTCAGAAGCTCCAGTACCTTGGGGAAAATATGCATGTGCGCACCCGAGAGCAAGCTGATACCCAGAATATCGACATCCTCCTGGATAGCGGCATCGACTACTTCCTCGGGCGTTCGATGCAGCCCGGTATACACCACATCCATGCCGGCATCTCTTAGAGCGCGCGCGACCACCTTTATGCCTCGGTCATGGCCATCAAGACCGATCTTTGCCAGCATTACCCGAATCACACCTGCATTATTGTCATTGTTTTGCATCGCATTCTCCTTGGATTAACCAGTCGCGCCACCGCTTCTTTTCAGAGGTTCACGGGAGTCATGAATTTCTTGCTGAAGCCACTTTGATGCGGTTTCAACATGCTGCCTCGCAAGGGTTTCAGCCATCCGGGCATCACCGGCCAATACTGCATCGAGTATTGCCGCATGCTCTTCCCAGATCTGTTTCTGGTTTTTTTCCACGATCAGGATGTCACTCATAACACGCCTTACATGGTTCCAATGGGCCTCCATTGAATCCAGAATGAAGGTGTTTCCCGCCAGCTCATAGATGAAGCCGTGAAAGCGCATATCCGCGTCGATAAGAGCGGGAAGGTCGTTTGCCTTTCCTGCTGCATAGCCATCCTCGATAATGGTCTCACCACGCTTTTGCCACCCGGCATCCGCCCGCAGGGCGGCGAGCCCTGCGCTGACCAGGTCAATGCCGCACCGAAATTCGTACAACTGCGCGACAAAGTTCTCATCAAGTACGGAAACCATCAGGCCCCGACGCCCCACGGCGGAGAGGAAACCGTCATCGCGTAGTCGCTGCATTGCCTGGCTCACCGGCAACCGTGAGACATCCAGCCTTTCGGCCAGGCTTTCCTGGGTAACCCGCTCACCCGGCCTGAGCAAACCTTCAACGATGGCATCAACCACCGAATCGTAAATGAGCTCAGGAAGGTTCTTCTCGGTTTGGATTTTCTTCATTGAACAAACTCCACGACACAGCTCCTTCGATATCGTTTGCATACAGTATTCACCATGTAATACCCGTTCATTGTTCAACCATATTAGACATTAGTCTTATCTTTGGATATTTTTTTGAGCGCAACCAGGCCCCCGCCGTTATTTTTCAAACGGCGGGAACCAGAGAGAACACCTGAGATAGAAAGAGAGGGAGGGGGAAATCAGTGAACGAATAGAAGACCGAAAGATTCGGTCAGCCGTCTTCGGGCGGTTCAAGAAGATCAATTCCGGCATCGTACACAGCGTTGAGAAAATCCACCAGAACCACTGCGGACAGCCCCCATATCTGATAACGCTCCCAACGGTAGCAGGGCACGTAAAACGTATGGTTCAGAAAATTCAAAGCGTCGGTTCTTTCCCGCCTGTCTTCCAGAAAAAAGGACAGCGGCACCCGGAATACGCTTTCAATCTCATGAGGGTTAGGCTTCAGGGGATGGTCACCGGGAATCACGCCAACATACGGAGTAACCAGAATTCCGTAACGGGACATCACCTGGCTGAGCGGAGCGATAATCTGCACCTGATCCGGCGGCAAACCAATCTCTTCGTGGGTTTCCCGCAACGCCGTCGCCGCAAGGGAGGAGTCGCCGGGATCACGTTTTCCGCCCGGGTAGGCCACCTGCCCCCGGTGCGTGCTCAGATTTTCAGACCTGAGCGTAAAGATCATTTCGGGGTTTCGATGATCATCGGTTACAGGTACCAGAATACCGGCTTCGGGATAATCCAGGGCAAGCTGTCTGGGCGCATAGCCGGCCAGGCGCTCGGCAAGTAGATCACGCAAGTTTTGTCTCCAAAGTACACCCTGAGGTTGAATGAGACAGCGGCAGCCGGGATCGTTAAACTGACTACCAAACCAATAAAGTATACGGGGAAAATCATGAAGTACTGCAGCACATGCGGCCACCCGGTTGAACAACGCATCCCCGAAGGCGATAACCGGCACCGCTATGTCTGTGTCAGTTGCAATACCATACATTACCAGAACCCGCGCATTGTCGCCGGCACGGTTCCTGTCTGGGAAGGAAAGATACTCCTGTGCCGGCGGGCCATCGAACCGCGTTACGGCTACTGGACACTACCGGCCGGCTTCATGGAGAACGCCGAAACCACCATTGAAGCCGCGGAACGGGAAACCCTTGAGGAAGCACTGGCAGAGGTCAACATCGAGGGTCTCTACTCCATCATCGATGTTCCCCACATCAACCAGGTGCACATGTTCTATCGTGCTACCCTGAAGGACGGACAATTCGGTGCCGGTGAGGAGTCCCTGGAATCCAGGTTGTTCGAACTGAATGACATTCCCTGGGACGAGATCTCCTTCCCAACCGTGAAGCGAACCCTGGAGCTGTTCCTCACCGATTACAGGAGTGAGTCGTTCGGTGTTCATGTCAGTGATATCCGTCACCCGATGGCAAGAGATCGCCAGTAAAGCAGCCGGCTACAAATTCTCAAGGCGATAAATCTCATAAGCGGGCTCTTCATAAGGATGAGCCCGCTTCAGCGCAGCAAGGGCATCTTTGATCAAAGCATCCTCGCAAACCAGCTCCACCTTGTATTCATCCACCGCTTCAACCTCACCGGCCTTCCCCAGGAAAGGGTTACTCCCTTCCAGCGGGCGAAACTGCCCCCTGCCGAGACATTGCCAGGCGCAATGGTCGTAATCGCCAATCCGGCCCGCTCCGGCATCAAACAGCGCCTGCTTTGTCTGTTCGACATGAGTTTCCGGGACGAAATAACACATCTTGTACATCGAAAGCCCCCTTGTGATCGGATATTTTTTGTACAGATTAATAGCTTAGACACTTACCCACAGAATCTGTGGATAACTCTGGGGAAAGTTTTGGGGAACAAGCCCTCAAACCCCGCAACCACTGAACTCCCGTTAAATTGGCGACAAAATCGCCTGATTGTTTTGTGTCATATTTTTCAATGACTTATAGGTTTTCAGAAAAAGCTGAACCGGAATCCACGTTTTTGCTCACAGAACAAACAGGAAGGCACCACGAGTGTGCATAAAAATACTCAGTCAAGGGATTTTTTACCAATTTTTCGGATTTTTATCTTGAAAAACGCGGAAAAACACAGCGGCAAATAAAAAGCCGGCTTTGGAGTAAACGCTTCTTGCAAACGCCTCCAAAACCGGCTTGTTTCCCAGCCGATTAATCAGCCGAACCAGCGCCTCGCATTCCTGAACATCCGGATCCAGGAACCGTCTTCCTGCCACCCGGTGGGGTGCCAGGAATGCTGTACAGCGCGGAACACACGCTCAGGGTGAGGCATCATGATGGTCACACGACCGTCACGGGTAGTAACCCCGGTAATGCCGGCCTCTGAGCCGTTCGGGTTGTAGGGGTAGCGCACAGTTGCTTCACCCCGGTTATCCACATAACGCAGGACCACCAGTTCATTCTCAGACAAGCCCGCCGCAGATCTCCCGCCTGCAAACTCAACCCTGCCCTCACCATGAGCGACCGCGATAGGCATACGTGAACCGGCCATACCATCCATGAAGGCAGACGGCGACGGCATCACTTCAACCATCGCCAGGCGAGCCTCAAACTGCTCGGACTGATTGCGCACAAAACGCGGCCAGCCTTCACTACCGGGAATCAGCTCATGCAGATTGGAGAGCATCTGGCACCCGTTACAGACGCCAAGTGCCAGGGTGTCCTGCCGGTTAAAGAAAGCCGCGAACTGATCCCGGACACGGTCGCTGAACAGGATCGACTTGGCCCAGCCTTCGCCGGCACCCAGAACGTCACCGTAGGAGAAGCCGCCACAGGCCACCAGGCTGTTAAACCCATCCAGAGTCACGCGGCCAGAGAGCAGATCACTCATGTGCACATCGACAGACTCGAAGCCAGCGTGATCAAATGCGGCCGCCATCTCCACTTGCCCGTTCACACCCTGTTCGCGCAGAACAGCCACCTTCGGACGCGCACCCTTGTTGATGTAAGGTGCCGCCACATCGTCATTGATATCATAGGAAAGTTCGGCGTGAAGGCCCGGATCTCCGGCATCCAGCAGGTTATCAAACTCTTCCCGGGCGCAATCGGCATTGTCGCGCAGGGACTGGATACGGTAGCTCGTTTCAGCCCATAGGCGCTGCAACTCAACACGCGCCTCATCAACAACCGTCAAGCCTTCAAAAGTCAGGCGCAGCCGGTCAGTGTCGTTCGGGCTGCCAATGACGCTGATGCAATCTCCAAGTCCGGCCGCAGAGAACTGCTGCAGCACAAAACCGGTGTCGTCCCGGCGCACCTGGATAACGGCGCCCAGCTCTTCGTTGAACAGCTCCCGTGCAAACTGGGCGCGGTCTTCCGCCAGACCATCCAGCTTGATGTCGACCCCGGAGTGGCCGGCAAAGCACATTTCCGCCAGAGTCACGAACAGGCCGCCATCCGACCGGTCGTGGTAGGCCAGAAGCTTGTCGTCCGCGTTCAGGCCCTGGATCACCGCGAAGAACGCCTTGATATCCTCTGGGTCGTCCAGATCCGGCGCTACCGCCCCGACCGCACGATAAACCTGAGTCAGCGCAGAGCCGCCCAGGCGGTTCTGGCCAGCGGCGAGATCCACCAGGATCAGATCGGTTTCGCCGGCCTCTTTCACCAGTTGCGGTGTCAGGGTTTTTGCAACATCAGTGACCGGTGCAAAGCCGCTGACAATCAGCGAAAGCGGCGCAGTTACACTCTTCTGCTCACCGTTATCCTCTTCCCACATGGTCTTCATGGACATGGAGTCCTTGCCGACCGGGATCGTAATTCCGAGCTGCGGGCAAAGTTCCATGCCCACCGCGCGAACCGTCTCATAAAGGTTTTCGTCTTCGCCCGGGTGGCCTGCTGCGGCCATCCAGTTGGCGGACAATCGGATGTCGGACAGCTTGCCGATTGGCGCCGCAGCCAGATTGGTAATCACCTCACCCACGGCCATACGGCCGGATGCCGGCGCATCAATCGTGGCAACCGGCGTACGCTCGCCCATGGCCATGGCTTCACCGGTGCGGACATCAAATGAGCTGGCAGTGACTGCCACGTCGGCGACCGGAACCTGCCAGGGCCCCACCATCTGGTCACGGGCAACCAGGCCGGTAATTGTCCGGTCACCGATGGTAATCAGGAAGCTCTTGGAGCCCACGGACGGCAGGCGAAGAACCCGGCGGATGGCATCGTGCAGATCAACCTTGGTGGAATCAAAAACCGGTTTGGTGAACGAAACGCGGCTGATGCTGCGGTGCATGCGGGGCGGCTTGCCAAACAGCACTTCCATGGGCAGATCAACGGGCTTGTCATCAAAATAGGAATCGCCGAGCTCAAGATGGTGCGCTTCGGTCGCCTCACCAATCACCGCATAGGGGCAGCGCTCGCGGCGGCAGAGGGCATCGAACAGCTCCAGATTTTCAGCCGCCACGGCCATGACATAACGTTCCTGGGATTCGTTACACCAGATCTCCAGTGGAGACATGCCCGGCTCGTCGCTCGGAATATCCCGCAGCTCGAACCTGCCACCCCGGCCGCCATCTTTTACCAACTCCGGCATGGCGTTGGAGAGACCGCCGGCGCCAACATCATGAATAAACGCGATGGGGTTTCTGTCACCCATCTGCCAGCAACGGTCGATCACTTCCTGACAGCGGCGCTCCATTTCAGGGTTATCACGCTGTACCGACGCAAAATCGAGATTTTCATTACTGGAGCCAGAATCCATGGAGGAGGCGGCACCACCCCCGAGGCCGATCAGCATGGACGGCCCGCCGAGGACAATAAGCCTGGCCCCCACCGGAATATTGCCCTTCTCCACATGCTCTTCACGAATATTACCGAGGCCGCCGGCAATCATGATGGGCTTATGGTAACCGCGCACTTCCTCACCGGCAGCCCCGGGCACCTTCTGTTCAAACGTTCGGAAATAGCCGGCCAGATTGGGGCGGCCAAATTCGTTATTGAACGCGGCGCCACCAATCGGGCCTTCGATCATGATGTCGAGGGCCGAGGCAATCCGCTCCGGCTTGCCATAATTGATTTCCCAGGGCTGGGGATCATCCAGGAGGTGCAGGTTAGAGACCGAAAAGCCTGCCAAACCTGCCTTGGGCTTGGAACCACGGCCGGTCGCACCCTCGTCCCGGATTTCGCCGCCGGAACCGGTCGCCGCACCGGCCGCCGGCGCAATGGCCGTCGGGTGGTTATGGGTCTCCACTTTCATCAGAATGTGGATGTCTTCCTCATGATAGCCGTATACACCGGTCTCAGGGTCCGGGTAGAAACGGCCACCACGACTACCCCGAATAACAGAAGCGTTGTCCTTGTAGGCTGAGAGAACACCTTCGCTGTTCATTTCATAGGTGTTGCGGATCATGGCAAACAGGGATTTTTCCTGGCCCTCGCCGTCGATGTCCCAGGAGGCATTGAAAATCTTGTGCCGGCAATGCTCCGAGTTGGCCTGGGCGAACATCATCAGTTCAACATCCGTCGGATCCCGCTCAAGCTCCGTAAAGGATTTGACCAGGTAGTCAACCTCATCTTCTGCAAGCGCCAGCCCGAGACGTGAGTTTGCCTCCACCAGCGCATCCCGCCCCCCAGCCAGGACCGGAACCCGCTCAAGGAGCCGTGGCTCTTCATGGCTGAACAGCAATTCCGCGCCGCCCGTTTCGTGAAACACCTTCTGGGTCATGCGGTCGTGCAGCAGGGTGGCAATTTTCTCACGCTGTGCCAGACCCAGCTTGCGGCCAGACCTCACATAGTAGGCGGTACCTCGCTCGATCCGGCGAATCTGCCGAAGCCCGCAGTTCCGGGCAATGTCTGTCGCCTTGCTGGACCAGGGCGAGAGGGTACCGGGGCGTGGCACAACCAGGAACAGCACACCATCCGGCTCTTCCACTGGCACACTGGGCCCGTAGGTCAGAAGCCGGTCGAGTATGGCCTGCTCGGATTCGGAAAGGTCGGCCTCCAGATCAACGAAGTGCATGAACTCTGCATAGACATGCACGATTTCAGGCACGATTTCCTGAATCCGGGAATGCAATTTGCGGGAGCGAAATGGCGAGAGCGCGGGTGCGCCGCGAAGTTCAAGCATGATATCAACCTGTATCGCGCGAAACGGGGAAGCCTGGGTGCAATTTGAAAGGCCGCCATGATACTCGAAAGCGGGGTCAGGATACAGCGCTGGAAACGTTAACCCCGAACCGTACAATTGACATTGTTTTGCATGTTTATTAACCAGATTTATTGACCAGACCTCCGACACCAAGGATCATCTTGGGGTGGAAAGGGAATCCACTCTCGGGATGGAAAAGGATACGGTGCTCTCGCGTTCGCCGTAACCAGATGATCCAGCTATAACGGAGACCATGGATTTGTCGAGATTTCGTACTGCGATTGCAGGCGCACCTGCCAGGACGCTTCTTCTCCTTGGTGCGGCTCTTATTATTACCGGTTGCTCACGACCCACCACCCTCCAGGAAATCCGGGAAGAGGGTGTTCTGCACGTTATCACCCGCCTCGCGCCCTCGATCTATGTTGAAGGAGAGGACGGGCCGACCGGCTACGACTATGAATTGGCAAAGCTCTTTGCCGAAGATCTGGGCGTAAAACTCCGCATTCGCGTTGCCGAAGACAATACAGAAATCCTCTCGGTGCTGGAAAAAAACTACGCCCATATCGGCATGGCCGGGCTCTCCGGGCAACCGGCGCATGCCAGCCAGTATCACACGGTACCAACCGGCATTACCGCTCAGTCCGTTCTGGTCTACAACCGAGACGTCGAAGGCCCTGACTCCCAGGCTGATCTTGCCGGAAAACCACTCCACGTTGTTGCCGAAAGCAACCACGAGGACTCGCTCACCGAGGCACTGACGGAAATCCCTGACCTGCAGTGGCAAGTCCACCCCGGCCTGGATGCCGCAGGGGTACTGACCCGGGTCGAAAGCGGAGAATTTCCGTACGCGATCATCTCCTCCAACGAACTGGACCTGAATCGCGTCTTCTATCCCATGGTGAAAGAGGCCTTTGCCATCGGGAAACCCCGCAAGCTTGCCTGGTTCTTTCCCGCAGCCCAGGACAAATCACTGGCCACCGCCGCTGGGGAGTTCCTGGAAAAGCTCAGGGCCAACGGCACTCTGGCCCAGATTTCCGAACGCTTTTACGGTCATCTCGACCGCCTGAATTATGTCGGGGCGCGCACCTTCATGCACCACGTGGAAAACCGGTTGCCCAAATACGAGTCCCTGTTCCGTGACTATGCCAGGGATTTCAGCATGGACTGGCGACTGCTCGCCGCCATCGGCTACCAGGAATCCCATTGGCGTCCCAACGCCGTATCGCCCACGGGCGTGAGGGGGTTAATGATGCTGACACGCAACACCGCCAGCCACATCGGCATCAACAACCGGCTGGATGCGGAAGAGAGCATTCAGGGCGGCGCCAAGTATTTCAAGATCGTGCATGAAAAAATCCCGGAGCGAATCCCGGAACCGGACCGGACCTGGTTTGCCCTGGCCTCCTATAATGTCGGCTTCGGGCACCTCGAGGATGCCAGAAGGCTAACGGAAGGCGCTGGAAAGGACCCCGACCGGTGGATGGACGTAAAAGAATTCCTGCCATTGCTGGCCCAGAAGGAGTGGTACACGAAAACCCGTTTCGGTTATGCCCGGGGCCAGGAGCCGGTGGTCTACGTTCAGAACATCCGGCGTTACTATGATGTGCTGGCCCGCCTCAACGAACCGGGCACGCCGCCAGCTCCCACGGAAAAACCGCAATTCGTTCAGATGGAAGAACAAGGAGAGAACGACAATCCGGCACAGGATGTATACCCGGACGCCAGGCTCAGGGCGGGCCTGCCGCCGGAACTGGGCATGATCCCACCCACCCTCTGAGCCACCGACTGCAAACGGCTACGGTGAACGGGCCTCCAGGGCTCTCTCCACTTGAGCGGCCGAAAACCCGCGGCGGTTAAGAAAACGTGCCTGGCGAAGCTTCTCGTCCCGGTCTTCGCCGAGATCAGCCAGACCAAACCGTTTCTTCCTGAGACCGATGGCCTTCTGACACCAGTCCTCCTCGGTCATTTCATCCAGGCATACCGGGCTGCGGTGAACCCCGCGTTGCTGGAGTTCCCCAAGAATTCGCAAGGGCCCATAGCCCAGATCCATTCGCTGGCGGGCATAGACATCGGCAAAGCGGTTATCGTCGAGCCAGCCTTCACTCTCGTATTCGTCGAGTACAGACTCGATAATGTCGCCCGGGACCTTCCTCTGGCGGAGTTTCAGATGCAATTCCAGACGGCTTTGCTCCCTCCTGGCCAGCAGCCTGAGGGCCGTTGCCCGAGCCTTGTACTCCTGATCGTCCTGATTTTCCTGTTTTGCCATACAGACCCTTTTCGCATACGCATACAAAACGCTAGACTAGCCGCGAATTTCTCCAACTGGCCAGGCAGACTGGCCGGTGAAACTACCCGGCATCCGAACCCGGGCGCCGATGGCCGGTGGCGGCTTAACTTTGCCCGACACCGTGAACTGGTTTCAATACCAAAGGATACTCTTATGGCCGCGTTCATCCAGAAACTGTTCAGATCCCGCAAGACAGCGAATGCTGCCCCGAAAAGCCGGAAAGCCCCCCAACCTGCCCAGGTCGAGCAGGAAGACACACGGGCCAGCCAGAGAGAGGAGCAGCTCAGAACGATGGAAGGCTCCCCGTCACAGGATGCCCTGGCGAAAATCGCGATTGAGGGCGCAACGGCTGATATCCGCCAGACTGCTGCCAGCCGGTTGACCGAAGAAAGCAGCCTGCAACAGGTTCAGAAGCGGGCCAGGGGCAAAGACAAAGGGGTGTATCAGACCGTCAAACTGACACTCCAGAAACTGCGGGAGGAACAGGCCCGGCAGCAAGGTATCACCCAGACCATTGGCATGCTCATCAGCCACGCCCGGGACCAGGCGCAGAGTAACGACACCAAACTCTACAAAGCCCGACTGGATTCCTTGCTGAAGCAATGGTCAGAGGTGGAAAACCACGCCTCCCCCGAGCAGGCTCAGACGTTCCTGGAGGCGGTTCATCGTTGTAAGGAGAGGATAGCAGCCATCCAGTCCGCTGCCGAGGATGAAAAGCGCCAGCGCGAGCAGACATTGCAGCGCCGGGAAACCCTGAACATGCTAACCAGCACTCTGGACGAGCTCAAGGCACAGCCGCCGGAAACCCTGCCCTCACAGGCGTCCCTGGATGCCTTGCAGAAGACCCAGGAAAACCGATGGCTTGAGGCAACCCGGGATACCGCCGTCGAAAAGCAGGAGCAGAAAACTTACGAGACCGCCATGCTCGCCTTGCGCAACTATCTGAGTGCGGTGAGGCGTATCAACCAGGAGCGGGAAACGATTGCCGAGCTAAGCGCGGCCCTCGACAACAAGCAGGACACATCCGAGGATCAGCGTGCCCTGGCAAGAACACTGATCCAGGAAATCCGTTGGCCCGAAGGCTACCCCAGTCCGACACTGCTTGAGCCACTTCGCAAGCTGGCTGGAAAGCGCAAGTCCCCCGTTGAGGCGCCGGCGGACCAGGAACGACAAAAAGCCCTGGCGGCCCGCCTGCACACTGATCTGCAAAGACTGGAAGAGGCCCTCGAGGCAAAGCAGCTTAAAGAATCGAAACAACTGTTCAAGACCGCCCAGCAGCACCTGAGAGACCTTGACCATCGCCACGGCAAACCCCTCCAGACCCGGATGCAGCTACTAACCGCACAACTGAAAGAGCTTACCGACTGGCAGGGCTTTGCCACAGAGCCAAAGCAGATCGCCCTGTGCGAGCAGATGGAATACCTGGCCGACCAGCCCATGGAACCGGAAGCCAAGGCGGAACGGATCAGGGAATTACAGAACGAATGGCGGGATCTGGGCGGATCTTCAGACCGAAGCCTCTGGTCCCGTTTCAAGACCGCTTCGGACAAAGCCTACGAACCCTGCAAAGCGTATTTCTCCGCAAAATCCGGGTTGAAGCAGGCGAATCTGGAGAAGCGATCCGCCATTTGCGAGCAACTGGAAACCTTCCTGGACAATGCCGACTGGTCTTCCATCGACTGGAAAGCCGCCGAACGCATTCACCAGGCCGCCCGCCAGGAATGGAAGGAAGCCTGGCCAGTGGAGTTCCGGGACAACCGGCAGGTTCAGAAGCGGTTCGATGATCTGCTTAAAAGACTGGAAGCGCCGCTGGATGAGGAACGCCGTAAAAACGAGGGCCTGAAGCAGGAGATCGTCCAGACAGCCCAGGCGCTGGTGGATCACGAACCTCTGCAGGATGCCATGAATAAAGCCAAGGCACTGCAAACTGACTGGCAAGCCATTGGCATTACCCGTCACCGGGAAGATCGCAAACTCTGGCAGGCCTTCCGCAAGGCCTGCGATCAGATATTCGCCCGCCGGGATACCGAACGCAGCGAACAGCAACAGGCTTACCGTGCCGCTGACGAGTCTGCGAAAGCCAGCCTGCGGCTATCGTCCGAGGTAACTGGCGACAGCGACGAGGAGGCAATAACGGCAGCGCTCTCCGCCCTCCGGGACATTGATGCCGCTGTCCTTTCCAAGGGTGTCAGGGAGCAGGTCCAGCAGGAAAAGCAGCGCCTGGCCCAACTTCTGTCCAGCCTGCAATTGCGGTCAAAAATGGCGTCCTGGCAGTCGCTTGTGCTCGCAGCCGCGACCGGTGAGACTGTGACCGATGCGGCCCCGGAGCACTGGCCTGAACTGGCAGGCGCTTCAGACGGCCAGGACCCGGCTGAGCTGGTGATCCGCGCCGAAATCCTGTGCGGCGTGTCCTCACCGGATTCGGATCAGCAACGCCGGATGGAAATCCAGGTGCAGCGCCTGGCCGATGGAATGGGGTCCCCGCATACCAGTGGCGATCAACTCAGGGACGTGGAAAAGCTGGTAGCGAACTGGTGCCTGGGCGCGACCGGCGAAGCCGCAAATCGCGAACTGGCAGAGCGCCTGAATGGTGCACTTTCCAACCTGATCAACGCCTAAGCCGATAAGCGGATCACTGCCGCTGGTGCTCCCGGACAAATTCCCTGGCGTCTTGCACGACAGCCAGGGATTTTTGTTTCATTTCCTTCAGTTCCTCGTCTGCCAGGTAGAACATCATATCGATGGAGTGGCGGTAATAGCGCGTGGGCAGACGGTTGAGGGCCACACACATGACGTCGGCCAGATAGTCTTCAGTGTCGGACTCTTCCCGGGTCGCATCAATCGCATCCACCACCAGCCGTTCGTAGAAATTGTCGATTGCATCTCGCAGAGACATGGCAAACGCCTCCTGATTTCGTCTGCGGTTCCTAACACCATAGAAGCCACACCATGGCTTGTCATGGTGCATGAGCAATTTCGCCAATGCGATTGGCAGCCGGCGTCATTACCCCCCGGTGCTGCAACCGGCTATGGTTGTATCAACGGTAAAACAATCCCGAAACGAACATCACCAGAGGACATGCAATGACCACTGAGGCGTATATCTTCGATGCAGTCCGCACCCCGAGAGGGCGTGGAAAAAAAGACGGATCACTCCACAGCGTCAAACCCATCACGCTGCTGACCACGGTGCTCCACGCGCTGCAGGAGAGAAACAGCCTGGATACCGCTCAGGTGGATGACATTGTCATGGGTTGCGTCACTGCGGTTGGCGATCAGGGTGCGGATATCGCCAAGACCGCAGCCCTCGCGGCAAACTGGGACGAAAAGGTGGCGGGCGTTACTCTGAACCGCTTCTGCGCTTCCGGGCTCGAAGCCGTCAATCTGGCCGCCATGAAAGTACGTTCCGGCTGGGAAGACATGGTGGTGGCCGGTGGCGTGGAAGCCATGTCACGGGTGCCCATGGGTTCCGATGGCGGGGCCTGGGCCACGGACCCGGAAACCAACCTGCATACCGGCTTTATGCCTCAGGGCATCGGCGCTGATCTGATTGCCACCCTGGAGGGCTTCAGCCGGGAGGACGTCGATGGTTTCGCCGTAAGGTCCCAGCAGAAAGCAGCCAATGCCTGGCAGCAAGGCTACTTCGGCAAATCCATCATTCCAGTCACTGACCAGAACGGTGTGGTGATCCTGGATCGTGACGAACATGTCCGCGGCAATACCACAGTCGAATCCCTGGCGGGCCTGAAACCCTCGTTCCAGATGATGGGTGAAATGGGCTTCGACGGCGTGGCCCGGGAAAAATACCACTACGTGGAAAGGATTAATCACGTACATCACGCCGGCAACTCCTCCGGTATTGTCGATGGTGCCACCGCCATGCTGATCGGCAGCGAGGCCAAGGGCAAGGCCATGGGCATGACACCCCGCGCCCGTATTGTTGCAACAGCGGTCACCAGCACCGATCCGACCATCATGCTGACCGGGCCGGCACCGGCCGCCCGCAAGGCGCTGGAAAAGGCGGGCATGACGGCCGGCCAGATCGACCTGTTTGAAGTGAATGAAGCCTTCGCCTCGGTGGTGATGCGCTTCCAGCGGGAACTCTCAGTTCCCGATGAAAAAGTGAACGTGAACGGCGGCGCCATCGCCATGGGCCACCCGCTGGGTGCCACCGGTGCCATGATTCTCGGCACCCTGCTGGATGAGCTGGAGCGGCGAGAATTACGCTACGGCCTGGCCACCCTGTGCGTCGGTGGTGGCATGGGCATTGCCACCATCATCGAGCGCGTCTGAACCCGTCCACTTTTTAAAGGAGAACCGATTATGAGTGCCATCCGTTATGAACTGGATTCAGACCAGATCCTGACCCTCACCATCGATATGCCCGGCCAGTCCGCCAACACCCTGAATGCAGCCTTCCGGGAAGGCCTCTCGGAAACCGCTGTAAAGGTCAAAAGTGATCTGGACAACATCCGGGGCGTGATCATTGCCTCGGCCAAGAAAACCTTTTTCGCCGGCGGCGACCTGAAAGAGCTCCATAAGGTCACCCGGGAAGACGCCAAGACCTTTGAGGATACGGTCAACGGCCTGAAAGCCGACATGCGTTTCCTGGAGACCAGCGGCAAACCCGTGGTTGCGGCCATCAACGGCACCGCCCTGGGCGGTGGGCTGGAGATCGCCCTGGCCTGCCATCACCGTGTTGCCATTGACGATGACAGCATCCAACTGGGCCTGCCGGAAGTAACCCTGGGGCTGCTGCCCGGCGGTGGCGGTACCCAGCGGCTTCCGCGGATGATTGGCCTGGAGGCCGCTTTCCCGTTCCTGATGGAAGGTAAGAAGGTGAACCCGAAAGCCGCCCTGAAGGCCGGCATTGTCGACGAGCTGGCAAATTCCGCCGACGACATGATCGCCAAGGCCCGGGCCTTCATCGACGCCAATCCCAAATGCCAGCAACCCTGGGACCAGAAAGGCTTCAAGTTCCCCGGCGGCGCCCCGCACCATCCGGCCATGGCCCAGAAACTGGCCATCGCCCCGGCCATGCTGAAACAGAAAACCAAAGGCTGCTACCCGGCCCCCGAGCGCATCCTCTGCGCTGCGGTGGAAGGCGCCCAGGTGGATTTCGATAACGGCAGCCTGATCGAGACCCGGTATTTTGCCGAACTGGTGACTGGCCAGGTCGCCAAGAACATGACCGGGGCCCTCTGGTTCCAACTGAACGCGATCAAGGCTGGCGGCAGCCGTCCCGACGGTGTTGGGAAGGAAACATTCCGCAAGGTAGGCGTGCTTGGTGCTGGCATGATGGGCGCAGGCATTGCCTATTCCACCGCCACGCGGGGGATTGACGTGGTGTTGAAAGACGTCTCCCTGGAGAATGCCGAAAAAGGCAAAAGCTACTCAGAAAAGCTGCTGGCCAGGAAAGTCAGCCGTGGACGGATGACCGAAGAACAGAAGGCTAAGATCCTCGGTCGAATCAAGGCCACGGAGTCGGCGGACGACCTGGAAGGCTGCGACCTGGTGATTGAGGCGGTGTTCGAGGACAGCGAGCTGAAGGCCAGGGTAACCCGGGAAGCGGAACCCAAGCTCGTGGCGAACGGGATTTTCGCCTCCAACACCTCCACTATTCCCATTACCCAGCTTGCCGGAGCCTCCCGAAAGCCGGAAAACTTTATCGGCCTGCACTTCTTCTCACCAGTGGACAGGATGCAGCTGGTGGAAATCATCGTTGGAGAGCAAACCGCCAACGAAACCCTTGCACGCGCCTTCGATTACGTTCAGCAGATTGGCAAGATCCCGGTAGTGGTGAACGACAGCCGGGGCTTCTTCACCTCCCGGGTCTTTGGAACCTTCGTCAACGAGGGCATCGGCATGCTCGGCGAGGGCATCCACCCCTCCAGCATTGAAAACGCCGCGCTGCTGGCGGGCATGCCTGTGGGGCCGCTGGCGATATCCGATGAAGTCAGCATGACCCTGATTCAGCACATCCGGAACCAGAGCAAAAAAGACACCGAAGCCGCAGGCGGCACCTGGAACGCCCACCCGGCGGAAGCGGTGATTGATACGATGATTTACGAGCATGGCCGCAAAGGCAAAGCAGCAGGCGCCGGATTCTACGACTACCCCGCCAACGGCAAGAAACACTTGTGGCCAGAGCTGGAGGCCCTGTTCGTGGATGCACAGAAGGCCCGAAATATCAGGCTGCAGGAACTGAAGGACCGGATCCTGTTCATCCAGGCCATCGAAACCGTCCGTTGCCTGGAAGAAGGTGTTCTGCGCACGGTGGAAGACGCCAACATCGGCAGCATTTTCGGTATTGGCTATGCGCCCTGGACTGGCGGCACCCTACAATTCATTAATCAGTATGGCGTGAGAGCGTTCACAGAGCGGGCGACAGAACTTGCCCGCGCTTATGGCGAACGCTTTGCTCCTCCCAGACTGCTGCTGGAGAGAGCCGAGAGCAACTCACCCCTCGCCTGAGGCCACCGCGCCGGGGGAGGATGGCAGCCCCCTCCCGGCAGTCTCACGGCAAGATTTCTCTCCTTATCTGCGCACCGCCAAAGGCTTTCCGGTTACTAACCTGCCGGTTTCATGGACAGATTGTCACGAACCGATACGTGCTACCTATGGCAACGGGTGTAGTGCTTGCCTACAATAAATTTATTCGCTCACGGTCAGGCAAGCGTCTTTACTGCGCTTTTCTGGCCAACACCGTCAGGTATACATTTATGACCATTGCGGAAAGAATTCCGGCCCGTCGCTCTCCGGCACAGAACATCCGGACAAGAGTATGCAGGGCAGTCACGGTTACACTGCTGCTCTCGACGCCACTGGGACTGCAGGCGAAAGTCGACACTCCGTCGATCTACGAGCCGGTCGCGCCCACTATTGAGCAGGCGCGGGCAAACATCCTGATTGCCCGCCAGCTGCAGTTTACCCATTTCCGCGATCTGGGCATCAGCGATGAGCTGTCCGGCGATGTGTTTGATGCCTATCTGGCTTACCTGGACGGCCAGCGAATCTACCTTACCAAAGGGGACATCCAGAAGTTCGACCGGATTAAAGGTCAATTGGGTTCAGCCCTGAAAACCGGCCAGTTGCAGCCCGGCTTCGATATCTACAACCGGGTCCAGCAGCGCATCATTGAGCGACTGCAGTTTGCCATTGGCCTAATCGAAAGTGGCATCGACACTCTGGATTTCTCGAAAAACGAGCGCATTCTCGTTGATCGTTCCGAAGCGGACTGGGTGCCTGATACCCAGGCCCTGGACGAACTCTGGCGCAAGCGAATCAAGAACGCCGTCCTGGCACAACGACTCAGTGGCAGTGAGGACGATGCTATTAAAGAAACGCTGCTGCGTCGCTACAAAGGTCAGTTGAAACGCGCCTACCAGGCCCGCAGCGAAGATGCCTTCCAGGCCTATATGAACGCGTTTACCGGTATGTGGGACCCACACACCTCATATTTTTCGCCGCGCACATCCGAAAACTTCAACATTAACATGAGCCTCTCTCTCGAAGGGATCGGTGCGGTTCTGCAGTCAGACAACGAATACACCAAGGTGGTCCGGCTGGTTCCCGGCGGGCCGGCGTCCAAGCAGGGCCAGTTGCAACCGGCAGACCGGATCGTCGCGGTGTCCCAGGAAGACGGAAAACCCGTGAATGTCATTGGCTGGCGCCTTGATGAAGTCGTGGACCTGATCCGCGGCCCAAGGAACTCAACGGTGGCCCTGGAAGTTATTCCGGCCACCGCCTCTGATGAAACCATGACCAAAACCATCGCCATCAAACGGGATGAGGTGAAACTGGAAGAGCAAAGCGCCAGCAAAGACACCCTCCAACTGGAGCAGGGCGGCAAGGAATACACCATTGGCGTTGTCACGATCCCCACCTTCTACGCTGACTTCCAGGCCATGCAGGCAGGTGACCCCAATTACAAGAGCACAACCCGGGATGTTCGCAAGCTGATTGCCGAGCTTCAGGCGGAAGGCGTCGACGGGCTGGTGATTGACTTGCGCAATAATGGTGGTGGCGCCCTGCACGAGGCCAATGAGCTGGTCGGCCTGTTTATCGACCAAGGCCCAACGGTGCAGATCCGCAACGCCAACAACGACGTGCAGGTGCTCAAAGATGAGGACCCGTCCGTAGCTTATGACGGCCCCCTGGTGGTTCTGACCAACCGCATGAGTGCGTCCGCCTCAGAGATCTTCGCAGGGGCCATTCAGGACTATGGCCGCGGGCTGGTCGTCGGCTCGCAGACGTTCGGTAAAGGCACCGTGCAGGCCGTTCGCCCACTGAACCATGGCCAGCTCAAGATTACCCAGTCGAAATTCTACCGGGTATCCGGCGGTTCGACCCAGCACAAGGGAGTTATCCCGGATATCGAGATTCCGTCGCGTATTGACAAGACCCGGATCGGTGAAGATGCCCTCGATCAAGCCCTTCCCTGGGACCAGATCGAGGCCGTGCCCCACACCCGCTATTACGATTTCAGCGGAATTATCGATGAGCTTCGCAAGCGTCATGAGGAGCGTTTCTCAACAAGCCCCGAGTTCCGTCTCCTGCAACAGGAAATCGACTTTCTGGCCCAACAGCGGGCGACAGACAGCGTCAGCCTTAACCAGGAGGAACGCCGCGAGCAACACGAACGGGTTGAGCGTACCCGCCTGGCGATTGCCAATGCCCGCCGGGAGCTCAAGGGAGAGCAGCCGTTCGATTCGCTGGACGATCTTGAAGACTGGCAGGACCAACAAGCCGCGGACCTGAACTCAACCGACGACGAACTCGATTTCGTCATTCGGGAAGGTGGGCACATCATGGCGGACATGCTGGGTCTGGATAGCCGCATGGCTTCTATTCTGACCCCACAGCAGTTTGCGGCCCAGGCTCCGGTCAGGTAAGTGGCCCCGAAGCCACCAGCCCCCATGACTGAAAACGGCGACGGCGGACAGGATAGCCGGCAAAAGGCGCGAGTGCTTCGGGACATGCTCCTGGACGCCCTCCATGCCATGCGCTCTCTGGAAGAGGTTGACGGTCTTGAAAAACCGACGGCCCGGGAACGAACGCAAGAGGGCCTGATTGACCGCCTGGCCAGCCTGACCGGCTCAGCGCTTCGTTTTGGGGTCAAGGCCACCGACACCTCTCTCCGGGTTGGCCGGGCCCTGATCAACTCCCAGGATCAACTGCGGGCCATGCTAACCGCTGGCCAGTCCCTGAAAGATATCCGGGAAGTGGCCGGGCTGACCCTGTCGGAAATGAGCGAGGCCCTGAATCTCCGGGATAAATCGGTCCTGGAGGCCATTGAAAACGGTACCGCCACCCTCTCCTTCGAACTGATTCTCCGGCTTGCTGCCCTTATCGCCCGGAACGACCCCATTCCATTCATCATGCGCACCACGCGCAACTACAACCCCGAGGTGTGGCAGCTCCTGAATGACTGGGGTGTGGCAAGACTGCCGCTGCAGTTCGAGCGAGAGCGCGAGTTCATCAACATCTTCCGCCGGCATGACGATGCCCGCACGCTTTCAGACGAAGGTTTCCAGAAGGTACTGGAGTTCACCCGCCACAGTTTCGAAATGTCCCTGCACTTTGTCGAAGAACAGGAAAGGCAGGTAGAGGAACTGCGTGCGGCTTATGAGGGAAAGCAGCCCGCTGAGCCAGGCAAGCCCGAAAAGCCGCCGGCTGCCAGGAAGCGACCAGTGGGCAAAAACCCCTCAGTCAAATAGCGCCCGCATACCGGTAATATTCGGGTTATGCACCACCCCCTTTTCCGTAACAATGGCATCAATCAGGCTGGCCGGCGTTACATCAAACACCGGGTTAAACACCTTTACGCCTTCCGGCGCCAGCGGAATTCCCCGAATCTCCCGCACTTCCATGCCTTCACGCTCTTCAATGGGGATGTCCGAGCCCGAGGCCAGGGACATATCCACAGTGCTGGAAGGGGCCACCACCATAAATCCAACCTTATGATGGCGTGCCAGAACCGCCAGGCCGTAGGTGCCGATCTTGTTCGCGACATCGCCATTGGCGGTAATGCGATCCGCACCCACAATGACCCATCGAACCTCACCCCGGGCCAGGATCGCCGCCGCCGCGCCATCGGCATTGAGGGTAACTGGAATGCCGTCGCGGGACAGCTCCCAGGCGGTCAGGCGACTGCCCTGGAGCCAGGGCCGGGTTTCATCGGCAAAGACTTCCCTCAGCAGCTTTTCCTCGTTCAGCCGGCGGATAACACCCAGCGCAGTCCCATAACCGCCAGTGGCCAGCGCACCGGTATTGCAGTGGGTAAGCACAGACATGGGTTTGTCTGGCGCCATGAATTCCAGGGCATGGTCCGCCATGGCAACATTGGCGGCGAGATCTTCCTCGTGAATCGCCACCGCCTCTTTGGCCAGCCGCTTTGCCGCCTCGTCCAGGGAATGGCATTGGTGAAACACCTGTTCCATGCGCTGCAACGCCCAGAACAGGTTGACCGCCGTGGGTCGGGACGCTGCAAGCTCGCGGATAGACTGTTTTATTTCCGCCTTCCAGTCGCCGCCACCTGCATGCCGTGCCGCCAGAGCGACCCCGTAAGCGGCGCTGATACCAATGGCCGGGGCACCGCGAACCACCATATCCCGAATGCCCTGCGCCACACCAACTGCGCCTTCGAGCGTAATCCAGTGCTCTTCCCCGGGCAGCAGGCGCTGGTCCAGCAGTTCAAGACTGCTGCCGTGCCATCTTATGGCAACGGCGCCAATGCCACGTTCAGAAGGCGGTTTCGGGGTTTGTGCCATAAAAATGCTCCGGTTTGCAGCGCTGAAAAGTGCCAGTATAACGGTTATACTTCCGAGCTACATTTCCAAAGCGCGGCCGCACCGCGCCAACCGCTGTAAGGCAGGGTTAATGACGGCAGACACCATCACCGCAGCCGATATCCGCATCAACGCACGCTGGCTGATCCCGGTTGAGCCAGGGGGCATGGTGCTTGAGAACCAGGCAGTGATCATTCAGGGAGCCCGGATTGCCGCGGTTATTCCCCGGCAGCAGGCAGACCGGGAATTCAGAACCCGCGAAACGGTTGACCTGCCGCATCATGTGGTCATGCCGGGCCTGATCAATATGCACGGCCACGCGGCGATGACGCTCTTCAGGGGCATGGCGGATGACCTCCCGCTGATGACCTGGCTAAACGATCATATCTGGCCGGCCGAAGGTCGCTTTATCAGCGAGCAGTTCATTGCCGATGGCACCCAACTGGCCATGGCTGAAATGCTGCGCACAGGCACCACCACTTTCTCGGACATGTACTTCTTCCCCGAGATTGCGGCCCAGGTCGCCCGCGACGCCGGTATCCGCGCCCAGATCTGCTTCCCGTTACTGGATTTCCCCACCCCCTGGGGCTCAGGACCGGAGGAGTATCTGAGCAAGGGGCGCGCGCTTATCGACACCTGGAAGGCCGATGACTGCATCATGCCGGCCATTGGCCCCCATGCGCCCTATACTGTGTCAGACGGCCCCATGGCCAAGGCCGCCCGGCTGTCTGAAGACACCGGCGCACAAATCCAGATACACCTTCACGAAACAGCGTTTGAAGTGGCCGAGGCCAGTGAAAAACTCGGCAAGCGTCCAGCAGCGCGGCTGGCGGAGCTTGGCGTATTGCGCCCGGAAACCCAGTGCGTGCACATGACCCAGATCGACGACACTGATATCCGCCTGCTTCAGCAGTCTGGAGCACAGGTCATCCATTGCCCGGAATCCAACCTGAAACTGGCCAGCGGCCTGTGTCCGGTCCAGAAACTCCTTGATAGCGGAATAAACGTCGCCATCGGTACGGACGGTGCCGCCAGCAACAACGATCTGGACCTGTTCGGTGAAATGCGCACTGCTGCCATGGTGGCCAAGGTTGTGGCCGGCGACGCTGCTGCACTGCCAGCGCACCAGGCCCTGGAAATGGCCACCATCAACGGCGCCCGGGCCCTTGGCCGGGATCACGAGCTGGGCTCCCTGGTTTCGGGCAAGCTGGCCGACATCATAGCCATTGACCTGAGCGACCCGTTCCTGCAGCCGGTTTATGACCCCGCCTCCCACCTCGTGTACAGCAACCACGGACGGTCCGTAAGCCACAGCTGGATAAACGGCGTACCACAACTACAGCATGGCCGGCTTACCCGAATTGATGTCGCCGATCTCATGCTTCGTGTCGATGACTGGGCCGGACGAATCCGCAAACACACTGGCCAACCGATTTTCCATTGATTCACCAGGCAGAACCAATCATGACAAACCAGAACGTAGACCGGAATGAAATCGCCAAGTTTGAAGCCCTGGCCAGCCGCTGGTGGGACCCCACCAGCGAATTCAAGCCGCTGCACGACATCAACCCCCTGCGCCTGAACTACATTGACGAGAGGGTCTCCCTGGCTGGCAAGCGAGCACTGGATGTCGGCTGCGGCGGCGGCCTGCTGTCCGAGGGTATGGCCCAGCGCGGCGCCCACGTAACCGGCATCGACATGGGCGAGGCGCCACTCTCCGTGGCGCGGCTGCACGGCCTGGAAAGCGGGGTTGATGTCGATTATCGCCAGATAACCGTGGAAGAACTGGCTAAGGAAAGCGACCACGCCGGCCAGTACGACGTGGTCACCTGCCTGGAAATGCTGGAACACGTGCCAGACCCCGCATCGGTGATCAGGGCCTGTGCAGCCATGCTCAGGCCCGGTGGCCACCTGTTCGTCTCAACCATCAATCGCAATCCGAAGTCGTTCCTGTTCGCCATTGTCGGTGCCGAATACGTGCTCAGGCTGCTGCCCAAGGGAACCCACGAGTGGAAAAAATTCATCCGGCCTTCGGAGATGTCCGATCACCTGCGTCACGCCGGACTGGATGTCCGTGAACTTACCGGCATGACCTATAACCCGGTCACCAAGGTCTACAAACTGGGCCGGGACGTGGATGTGAACTACCTTATGCATGCCAGGGACACACGTGACGACTGAACCCTCTGCTGTCCTGTTTGATCTGGACGGAACCCTGATCGACACGGCACCGGATTTTATTCGCTGTCTGAACCAGTTGCGGGAACAGCATGGGCTGGCTGCCCTGCCCCCGGAACACATTCGCCGCTTTGTCTCAAACGGGGCCCGGGCGATGATCCGGGTGGGATTCGGGCTGGGACCGGAACATCCGGACTATCTGGAAAAGCACACGGCATTTCTCGATCTCTACGAAACCGGCGTGGCAGTTGAAACCGCACTGTTCGAGGGCATGGATGAGCTCCTCGGAACCCTGGAAGACCGGGGCGTGCCCTGGGGCATTGTTACCAACAAGCCGGCCCGGTTCGCCGTACCGCTGATCCAGGCGCTGGATCTGGCAGACCGCTGTGCGGCGCTGGTCTGCCCGGATCACGTTACCCAACGCAAACCCCACCCCGAAGCCCTGATCCTGGCCTGCCAGCAGATGGGCACGGAGCCCGGCACAGGCATTTATGTGGGCGACCACGAACGTGATATCGAAGCCGGGCGTAATGCCGGCATGAAAACCATTGCGGTGCGCTACGGTTACATCGAGCAACCGGAGAACATTGACCTGTGGCAAGCCGACCTGATCGCCGACACCGTCACCGATCTGGCAAAGCTGTTACAATAGCCAGCCAATTTGACGATCCGGCTTCCAGGCCGGGAACAGCCTGAAACGGAGACAGATTATGCATGATTACCAAGCACCCGCGGATCTTCTGAAAGACCGTATCGTCATGGTTACCGGCGCCGGAAGCGGCATTGGCAGGGCCGCCGCCAAAGCCTATGCCGCCCATGGTGCGACGGTCGTACTCGTGGGCCGCACTGTCAGCAAGCTGGAAACGGTTTACGACGAAATCGAGGCCGCGGGCCACCCGAAACCTGCCATTGTGCCGATGAACTTCGAAGGGGCGGCAGTCAAGGATTACGAAGAACTTGCGATGACCCTGGAAGATAATTTCGGCCAGTTGGACGGCCTGCTGCACAATGCCGCCATCCTGGGTGACCTGTGCCCGGTGGAGCTGTACGACCCGGAAACCTGGAACAAGGTGATGCACGTAAATACCACGGCGCCCTTTCTCCTGAGCCGGGCGATGATTCCCCTGTTGCGCAAATCCGGCGATGCCTCGGTGATCTTCACCTCCTCCAGCGTCGGCCGGAAAGCAAGGGCCTACTGGGGCGCTTACGCGGTCTCCAAGTTTGCGGTAGAGGGCCTCAGCCAGTTGTTGTCCGACGAACTGGATGACGAACGCCACAATGTACGGGTAAACAGTCTTAACCCGGGCGCCACCCGTACCAGCATGAGAGCCCGTGCCTATCCGGCGGAGAATCCACGGAAGAACCCTGCACCGGAAGACCTGATGCCGGCTTACCTGTACCTCATGGGCAGGGACAGCCAGGGCGTTAACGGCCAGAAACTGGACGCACAGCCGAAATAATGGAACTGCTTTTTTACACGACATCTCAATGCCATCTGTGCGAACTGGCCGAAGCCCTGCTTGTAAATACGCCCATGCCGGAACCCATACCGGTAGACGTGGTGGACATTGCCCAGTCCGAGGAGCTGGTGGAACGCTACGGTACCCGGATCCCGGTACTGCGCCGTAACGACACCGGCGAGGAACTGAACTGGCCGTTTACCAGGGATGAATTACTGACATTCCTGCAATGAGGACTGCCTGACATGTTGATGGTTATTTCCCCTGCCAAGACATTGGATTACGAAAGCCCACTGGCGACAGACAAGGTCAGCCAGCCGGATTTTCTTGACCACGCCTGTGAGCTGGTGGACCAGCTCAAGGAACTGGAGCCGCACCAGATCAGCAACCTGATGAACATCAGCGACAAGCTGGGCCAACTGAACGCCGGGCGCTACCGGAACTGGCACACGCCGTTTACGCCCGAGAACGCCCGCCAGGCCCTACTGGCTTTCAAGGGCGACGTGTACACCGGCCTGAACGCCGAAAGCTTCAGTGAGCAGGATTTCGAGTTCGCCCAGCAACACCTGCGCATACTCTCAGGCCTGTACGGGGTACTGAAACCTCTGGACCTGATGCAGCCCTATCGCCTGGAAATGGGTACCCGGTTCGAGAACAGCCGTGGCAAGGATCTCTATACGTTCTGGGGTAGCAGGATCACAGATGAACTCAACCGCCTGCTGGCAGACGACGACAGCGTACTGGTGAACCTTGCCTCCAACGAGTATTTCAAAAGCATAAGGAAAAAAGATCTTGAAGGCCGGCTGATCACCCCCCAATTCAAGGACTGGAAGAATGGTCAGTACAAGATGATCAGCTTCTACGCCAAGAAAGCCCGCGGCCAGATGTGTCGGTTTGCCATCCAGAACCGAATCACACACGCCGACGACCTCAAGGGGTTCAACCTCGAAGGCTACCACTTCAGCGAAGACCAATCCGATAAGAACAACTGGGTTTTCCTGCGGGATGAACAATAGGGAGTCAATCTGAGACTTCCTGATCCACGTTAATATCGGAGTAAACAATGAACGAAGCAGTGTTTTCCCAGATCGCCATGCTGGTGTTTCTGACCGGCCTGATTGTCTGGATGGGTTTCATCGTCTGGGATCTGGCCAAGAAATCACAGGCCGGAAAATTCGGCACCATTGCCCTGTTTACCGTACTGGGCGCCGGTGTTGTGGGCTTTATCGTTAAAACCGTACTCGTAGAGATCGTACAAATATGAAAGACAAGGACCAGCCCTGATGTGGTTTCGCAACGCTCGCGTATTCCGTTTTACCAAACCGTTTGATATCTCCGCCGAAGAGCTGGAAGAAAAGCTCCGGGAGGACGCCTTCAAGCCCTGCGGTCCCCAGGAAACCAGCCGCCAGGGTTGGGTGCCGCCGCTGGGCAAGCATGGTGAGCTGCTGGTTCACAGCGCCAACGGCTACCATCTGATTGCCCTGCGCAAGGAAGAGAAGATTCTGCCCGGCCCGGTGGTCAAGGAAGCGGTTGAAGAAAAAGCAGAAGCCATTGAATTCGAGCAGGGCCGCAAAGTTCGCCGCAAGGAAAAGGACGAGATCAAGGAACAGGTGATGCTGGAGATGCTACCGCAGGCCTTCTCCAGGAATCGCCGCTGTTTTGCCTATCTCGCACCACAGGACGGTGTGCTGGTCGTTGACGCCGGCTCCGCGAAACAGGCCGAAGACCTGGCCTCGGCCCTGCGCAAATGCCTGGGTTCGCTGCCGGTGCGCCCACCGGCCGTGGAGCAGGCACCCGCCTTCACCTTTACCGGCTGGCTGAACGAATCCATTGATTTACCCGGCACAGTGGTTCTGGGCAGTGAATGCGAACTGAAAGATCCGTCCGAGGACGGCGGCGTGGTGCGCTGCAAAGGCCTGGACCTGAAAGCGGACGAAATCCGCAATCATCTGGACGCCGGCATGCAGGTTACCAAACTGTCCCTCACCTGGGATGACAACGTCTCGTTCGTACTGGATGAGGAACTGGGCATCCGCCGCCTGAAATTCGGCGAAACCCTCCAGGATCAGCTCGAAGACGTCGATGCGGACGACTCGGCTGCCAAGTTCGACGCAGCCTTCACCCTGATGACCCTGGAGCTGTCCAGACTGATTCCGGGACTGCTGGAAGCCCTGGGCGGCGAAGACCGCTCCGCGATTGTCGAAGAGTAGAAGCCTGAAAACGGGGTCAGATGAAAACGGGGTCAGATGAAAAGTTCATCTGACCCCGTTTTCATCTGACCCCACCTTCTGGCGCTCTTAGTGGGCGCTCTTTCCCAACCGCTCCCGCTGCCAGTCCTTTTCCGGTTCATTCAGAACCAGCCGCAGATCCATCACTTCCTCTTCCGTGTTGAACTTGATCTCGAAACCCAGATGCTCCGCCAGTTGCAGCATCGGGCGGTTGTCCGGCAGCACGTTCCCCACCATTTCCATGGTGCCCCGGGCTCGGCAGTAGTCGATCATTTTCTGCATCAGAGCAATGCCCAGGCCTTCACCCTTCATTTTGTCGTGCACCATCACCGCAAACTCGCATTGCAGGTTGTCGGCGTCGGTCCATGTTCGCACGGTTCCAAGGGTTTCCTCACCCTCGCCGTCTTCCTTTGGCGCGTTGGCGATGAACACCATTTCCCGGTCGTAATCGATCTGCACCATCTGGGCCACGTCTTCCCGGGAGAAGTGCTTGCGGTACTGGAAGAACCGGTAGCGGATGGATTCAGGCGACTGCAACTCATGGAAGGCCCGGTGAGCAGGCTCATCCTCGGCCAGTACCGGCCGGATAATCACCCGCCGGCCGGATTTCGGCAGCACAATCCACTCTTCAAGCTCTCTGGGGTAAGGCTGGATAATGGGCCGGCCGGGCTTGTCCGCCAGGTCGACGGCGATATTCACGGCTACCGCCCCCTGTTCGTTAAACAGCAAGGGCGCGATCTCCAGGCCCTGAATCTCCGGAATGTCGATCACAATCTGGGACAGTGTCACCAGGGTTTCAGAGACCGCCCGGATATCCTCCTCCGGCTTCAGGCTGTGCTCCTTGAGCAGTTTGTACATATAGGTGCGGCGCAGGAGCTCCCTTGCCAGCACCATGTTCAGGGGCGGCAAAGCGATCTGGCGGTCGGTCATCACGTTGATCTGGGCACCGGCGGCACCACAGACCACCAGTGGACCGAAAAGGGCGTCCCGGGTGATGCCAACACTGAACTCGATACCACCCACATGCTGGTAGGAACGCTGCACCGCAAACCCAAGAAAGCCACTGTCCGGGAAGTGACGCTGATATTCCTCCATCAGGTAGCGGCAGGAATCCATGATGGCCGCTTCGCTGTTAAGCTTTTGCACCGTGCCTTTGTATCGACGCTGGGTAGGGCTCAGGTTCAGAAACGGGTGGCAGGCCTGCTCATGAACGATGGTAATGTCGATAGGGCGCCGCTCAACCGCAAACACCTCCAGTACTTCCTCCATGTCATCGCAGTACATGGTGTCAATGGTGCTGATCCCATAGTCCCGAACAAGATCACGGGCTTCGCGGTTGGACAAGTGGTAGCGCCCCGAACGCAATGCATTCATGACTACCTTGCGGGTATGTGTCCTGTCGGCAAAATGGTCGGTGAACGATTCGGGGGTTTCTGTCAGCAGCCGCTGAACCCGCTGGTGACGAACATGTTGCATGAACGCCACTACGGCTTTTTCCGGGTTGAAGAACGACGGCAGCCCGGCCCGGTAGAACTCTTCCCGGGCGTCCATCACCGTACTCTGGCCCAGCCAGCAGGTGAACACATTCAGGCGGGTACCCTTGCACGCCTGAACCACCGCATCGGCGATCTGAAGACTGTCCTCGGTTAGACTGGGAGCATACATCACCAGCACATTAGCCACTTCCGGATCCTTGGCCAGGATCTTGATGGCCTTGCCGTACAACTCCGGGGAGGCATCGTAGTTGAGGTCGATAGGATTCTTGCGAGTCCAGTAAGGTGGTAGCAGCTTGGCCAGGGCTTCAATACTGGAATCCGATAATTCCGCCAGTTCACCGCCCAGATCCGCCAGCCGGTCCACGGCCAATACACCCGGACCAACACCGTTGGCCATAATGGCCAGACTTTCCCGACGCAAAGGACGCATACGGGTCAGCGTCTCCAGCGCATCAAACATCTGCCCGAGGCCGTCCACCCGAAGCACACCGGCGCGCTGCAGCATGGCATCATAGATCGGGTCACTGCGTTTGAGCCCGGCCGGTAATTCATGGGGGAACCACTCGGATTCCGGCACCCGGCCGGACTTCACCGCAATCACCGGTTTGGTACGCGAAGCCACCCGGACGGCTGACATGAAACGTCGGGCGTTGGGAATATTTTCGATATGCAGGAGAATAGCTCGGGTCAGGGTGTCCTGTGCGAGGTAATCGATCAGATCGTCGTGATCAATGTCCATGCCGTCGCCGAGGGTGAGAAAATAGGAAAACCCGACCCCCCGGGCGAACGCCCAGTCGATGACCGAACTGGCAATGGTGCCGGACTGGCCGACGAAGGCCACCCGGCCCGGGATCACCCCCATGTGGGCATAGGTAGCGTTTAGACTGCGGGCCGGAACCATCAGGCCGATGGTGTTGGGGCCAAGAACCCGGATGCCGGTCTCGCGGGCTGCTTCCCGCACGGAATACATCAGGGGCTGACCGGTTTTGCTGTGGGTGCGGGACATGCCACCGGTCATCACGATGGCGGTGCGTACCCCGGCCTCACCCAGCCGCTTTATGGTCTTGGCGACGGTGTCCGGCGGAGTACAAATGATCGCCAGGTCCGGCGAAAACCCCATTCTCGAGACTTTTTTGACGCACGGCACCCCATGGACGTTCTCGTAATCGTTCTGGTTAACCACCAGCAAACGCCCGGGATAACCGCCCCCCATCAGGTTCCTTAATACCATGCCGCCAAGGTTGTCCGCCCGCTCCGACGCACCGATCACCGCAATGGATGCGGGGTTGAACAGGTTTTCCAGATACCGGGTGCTCAAGCTGACTCTCCTTCTTGTCCGGCCGCGGCCAGTCGGGTAATAAATGTAATAAAACAGGTTACTTATGAGCGTAGCCCTTATCTTAGGCCGTGATCCGCCGATGTGAAATGACTATCTCCCCTATAAGACCAAAGAAACACGGCACCCTGCGGTTTTCCCTGATAAGCTTGGAAAAAATATAAGCATATTGAAGGCAGCCCGAGACCTATGACCACGGCATTCTTTTCCCACGATGACTTCATGAGGCACAACATGGGGCCCGAGCATCCGGAAAGCCCGGAGCGGCTTGCGGCTATCATCAGCTACCTCGCCGATACCGGCCTGGACCAGAAGCTCGACTGGGTTCGTCCTGAAGAGATTACCCGTGACCAGTTACTGACTGTGCACCCGGAGAACTACCTGCACCAGCTTGACCTGATGCAACCTACCCGGGGCCGGGTGTTTACCGACCCGGACACCGCCATGATGCCTGACACTCTTCGAGCCGCCCGCCTGGCAGCCGGTGCCAATGTCCAGGCCGTGGATATGGTGATGAGCAGCCAGGTGACCAATGCCTTTGTCTGCGCCCGCCCGCCTGGTCATCATGCCGAGCGAGCCAAGTCCATGGGATTCTGCTTCTATAACAACATCGCCCTGGCGGCTATGCGCGCCCTCACCTTCCACCATCTCGAACGGGTCGCAATCATCGATTTTGATGTGCACCAGGGCAACGGCACGGTGGACGTTGTCAGTGGTGATGAACGGATCCTGATGTGCTCCAGCTTCCAGCACCCCTTCTACCCACACTCCCACGTGCACCGGCAAGCGGAAAATATCGTGAACATTCCGATTGAGGCAAACTGTCCCCCAGAGGAGTACCGGAAGCGGGTTGAAGCCGGCTGGCTGAAGCGGCTGAACGACTTCAAACCCCAGTTGATCCTTATTTCGGCAGGCTTTGACGCCCACCGGCTGGACCCGATGGCAGAACTGAATCTGGATACCGAAGACTACCGCTGGCTGACGGAAATAATTGTGGGCGTTGCCCATGAACACAGCAACGACCGGATCATTTCAACGTTGGAAGGCGGGTACCACCTGCGTGCTCTGGCAGAGAGTGTAAACGCCCATCTCGAAGTGCTCAATTCAGTTTACTGATCCCGGCTATCCCCGGGGATCCCCGCCGTAGCCGTTGGCTTGTTGCAGTTCCGGCTGGTCACCGGCCCGCTGCAGGCGAATGTTGGTTCGGCGATTGTCCGCCGGGCGGTTTGATACCGGGTACTGATCACCATGGGCCCTGACAGTAATCATGTTTTCATCAAGCCCCCGGGCCTTGAGGTAATCCGCCACCACATTGGCACGATCTTCCGAGAGGGCCCGGTTGTTGATCCGGCTGCCAATACTGTCACTATGGCCATCCACGAAAATCCGTTCCACTGTCGAATCCGCAATCACATAGGTCACGATATTGTCCAACAATTTCCTGTCCCGATCCGATAACTGGGTGCTGCCGCTGGCAAACGGAATGCGTGAGCGGCGGATCTGGTCAAAATTCACTGGCAGGAGGTTGGTAGTACAACGCTGATATCGCTGATACTCGCCGGAAAAATTGATGTTGGAGACATGCACCCGCACCGGCCGGCCGTCAAACCAGGACTCCCGGGTAACCGTAGGGCGCATGCCATCAAGCAGGCCGCGGGCCAGAACAAAGGCCAGGCGGGTATCCAGAGTGACCTGGCGGCGATCATCCGAGACATCGACGGTTCCCAAGGGCCGCGGCGCTGCGCCCGGGCGCCAGGATGGCGCTTCTGCTACCAGGCTACCCCGCCCCGGGCGCATCAGCGGCGCTTCGGATTCCAGAAAGAACGACAGGTTTTCGCCGGCGCGATGATAGAAAACCGCCCGCCCATAACCGGGCACCTCGTGCACCAGGCGACATTCGAAAACCGACTCGGCCAGGTACCACTGGCTATTTTCAATACCCGCACCGTAGCTCGCAGCCTGGCCACTCGTGGGCAAAAACACACTGAAAAGGCAGGCGGCCAGTACAGTCATCGGATTGTGGCGGGGGCGGAATCCCATATCGGTTGCCGTCGGTTTCAGGGAGTTAAGAGGCTTTGAGTATTTAACGGCCCTTGTCCGAGTTTCTTTAGCGTCCAGACGAAAACAATCGCCGGCACCTTCTGATATAATGCGGCAAATTTTTTCAGGGCCCTTTTGTTCAACTTATTCAACTTTTTCAACCCCGGCCTTGCCAATGTCTCAGCCCCGACTTCGCCAAAGGTATTGCGGACAACTACCATGACCGACCAGCTTACAATTACCCGCCCCGACGACTGGCATCTCCATGTCCGGGACGGTGATATCCTGAGGGACGTAGTGCCCGCCACCGCAGCCTGCTTCGGACGGGCCATCATTATGCCCAACCTGGTACCACCGGTAACAACCGCCGCGGATGCCACCGCCTACCGGGACCGGATTCTCGTGGCCGCCAGCGGCACCGGCTTTGAACCACTGATGACCCTGTACCTGACCGAAAGCACTACCCCGGAAACCATCCGGGAGGCCAAAGCCGCTGGCATCGTGGCCGCAAAGCTCTACCCGGCCGGCGCTACCACCAATTCGGCCTCCGGCGTGAAGGACATCCGGAACATCTACCCGGTACTGGAAGCCATGACCGACTGCGGCATGCTGCTTCTGGTGCATGGCGAGGTGACCGATGCCGATATCGACATTTTCGACCGGGAGAAGGTTTTTCTGGAGCGGGTGCTGGCCCCGACTCTGGAAGCATTCCAGAACCTCAGAATGGTACTTGAACACATCACCACAGCCGATTCGGCAGAGTTTGTAAGACAGCACAGCGGTGATAACCTGGGCGCCACCCTGACGCCCCAGCATCTGATGTACAACCGTAACCACATGCTTGTAGGTGGCATTCGCCCACACCTTTACTGCCTGCCAATCCTCAAGCGCAACCGCCATCAGCAGGCCCTGCGGGACGCCGTAGCCAGCGGCGACCAACGCTTCTTCCTGGGAACAGATTCCGCGCCCCACGCCAAAGATCGCAAGGAAACGGCCTGCGGCTGTGCCGGATGTTACTCCGCTCACGGCGCCATCGGCCTGTACGCCGGCATCTTCGAAGAATTGGGCATTCTCGACAAACTCGAGGCCTTCGCGAGCTTCAACGGCGCCGATTTCTATGGCCTGCCACGCAACACAGACACCATCACCCTGGTTCGTAAACCCTGGACCATGCCCAGTGAACTGCCCCTGGCTGGGGGCACCATTGTGCCGCTGAACGCGGGTGAAACTGTTCACTGGCGGCTGGCGTAAACATAGCTGATTCCTTCTCACACACGGCCAAGACCGGAGCTTGAGTGACTGACGAAAACAAACCACCGCACCCTATGTCCCGCCGTTTCCGCGGCTTTCTGCCCGTTGTTGTCGATGTGGAAACCGCCGGTTTCAACGCCGAGCGAGACGCGTTACTGGAAGTGGCGGCCGTTATCCTGACCATGGACGACGACGGCTGGTTGCGCCGTACCGAGACCCACGTGCAGCAGATTGACCCCTTTGAAGGCGCCAACCTGGAGCAGTCCGCCCTGGACTTTACCGGTATTGACCCCTGGAATCCGGAACGGGAAGCGGTGCCCGAGCGGGAAGGCCTGAGCGAAATCTTCAACCCGATCCGTAAGGCCGTCAAAAACCACGACTGCAAACGGGCAGTTCTGGTTGGCCACAACGCCACCTTTGACCACAACTTCATCTTCGCAGCCGCACTGCGTTCCGATATCCGGCGCAATCCGTTCCATCCCTTTTCAACCTTCGACACAGCGACCCTCGCGGGCCTCGCCTACGGCCATACCGTACTGGCCCAGGCCTGCAAGCTGGCCGGTATTCCGTTCAGTAACAAGGAGGCCCACTCAGCCGCCTACGATGCCGAAAAAACGGCGGACCTGTTCTGCGCTATCGTGAATCGCTGGAAGGAACTGGGCGGCTTCCCGCCTCCCCTGATTCCGGAAGAGACCGGGTAACAGCCACAAAAAACCCGCCGAGGCGGGTTTTTTGTTTCGTGGCATATCCGATTACCAGTAAATGCCTCGCATGATGGCAGCAAAGGCTACCTGCTCGGAAGACACCCTGGGTCGCTCGCCGGATTTGCTGCCCGCGGCAGACGGTGAATCCGGGAACATCCGGTAACCCGTGTTCATGACGATCTCGCCCATCTTCGGCGCCAGAGCATGCAGCACCTGGGCAAAGATGCCCAGACGGGTCGCAATGCGCTTCGGCCGATAAACAATGGCATCGGTCACCATAGCCGCTGCTTCATCCGGCGACAGCGTTGGCACCGAATCATAGATCTTTGTTGGTGCGATCATCGGCGTTTTTACCAGCGGCATGTTAATGGTGGTGAAGGTTACGTTGCGGTCAGACCACTCAGAGGCGGCACAACGACTGAACGCATCCAGCGCGGACTTTGAGGCGACGTAGGCGGAGAACCTGGGTGCGTTAGTCAGCACACCGATGGAAGAAATGTTCACCACGTGGCCGCGGCGACGCTCCAGCATCTTGGGTGCAAAGCCCATGATCAGGCGCACAGAGCCGAAATAGTTCAGTTGCATGGTGCGCTCAAAGTCATGGAAACGGTCGAAGGACAGGTCCAGTGAGCGGCGGATGGAGCGGCCGGCGTTGTTTATTAGCACATCGACATGACCGTGGTTATCCAGAACGGTTTTCACGAACTCATCGCAGGCTTCCATATCCGAGAAATCGCACGGATACGCATGCACACTGGCACCACGGGACTCCAGTTCCGCCGTTACTTCATTCAGGCGCTCCAGTTTGCGGGCGCCGATAACGAGGATGGCACCTGCGTCAGCCAGTTTCTGGGCCGTGGCCAGACCGATACCGGAGGTTGCACCGGTAACCACACAAACGCGGCCTTCAACTGTGCCCCGCAGTGTGCGGTCCTTGAACAGGTCCGGATCCAGGTTGCGCTCCCAGTAATCCCAGATAACCGGTGCGTAATCCGGCAGGCGGGGCACTGCAATGCCGGTGTCTTTCAGAGCACGCTCGGTTTCGCGGGCATCAAAACGGGTCGGGTAGTTGATAAAGGACATCACTGAAGGCGGAATGCCCATATCGTCCAGAACCGCTGCTGTCAGCCTTTTCACCGGCGGCAGGTTCTTCAGACTCTGACGGATGAATGGCGGAATAAAGCCGAACATACGGGAATCGATACGCATGCCCATTTTGGGGGCGTGACCCGCCTCGCTGAAGATATTGAGAATCTCACCCACCTTGTACGGGTCTGAATCCACCAGGTGGAAGCACTTGCCGTCTTCACCCTCAAGGTGGGCGATATGGTCCATGGCCTTGACCACGAAATCCACCGGCACGATGTTCAGCCGGCCGCCTTCAATGCCAATGGTGGGAACCCACTGGGGCAGTGCGTGGCGGATTTTCTGGATCATCTTGAAAAAGTAATAGGGGCCGTCCACTTTGTCCATTTCGCCGGTGGCGGAATGACCGATGACCATGCCCGGACGGTAGATGCGGAACGGCACCCTGCACTCTTCGCGCACGACCTTCTCAGACTCGTGCTTGGTGCGCAGGTACGGATGGTCCAGTTTCTCCGCTTCCTCGAACATGTCCTCACGGAAAATGCCCTTGAACAGACCGGCCGCCGCGATGGAGGATACATGATGGAAATGCTTCGCACCCATGGCTTCAGCAGCATTGACCGCAGCCCGGGTGCCCTCAATGTTGGTTGCCCGCTGGGCCTCTTCACCGGCACCCATGTCGTACACCGCCGCCAGGTGGAAGAAATGATCAACCTGCCCTTTAAGGGCATTGAGCGCCTTGGCATCGATACCCAGATTTTTACGGGTCAGGTCGCCAATAACAGCCTTTACCTGGGTTTCGTCAGCGCCCCAGCGCTCACGCAGCTGCTCGAGTTTACCCCGGGACTGCTCACGCACCAGCACATGCACAGTGCCCCCGCGTGCCAGCAGCTTCTCTACGAGAAATCGGCCAATAAATCCGGTGCCACCGGTCAGGAAATAATTCATCAATCGTCCACCCTGCTTGTTGCTCAGTTGTTGTCTATCCATGCCGGCCCCCATACGACTAAAGTCTTAGGTTAATCCGGAAACGCCGGCATTGTACTTAATTGCAACCTTCATGTACCGAACTTTTTTAGAGCTTTTACTCTGCAAGCCTTTGTTTTTAATAGAGCCATTACTCTAACTTTTCGCGCCAGAGCCTTTACCAGAGCCTTTAAAAGGCGTGTACGGTTCACCGACACAATGCTTTTGAGACTAGCACAGGAATGGCCGCCTGCCTGCCCAATTGCGGGATTACCACAAAGCAATGAAACACCCCGCCAGCAATGACATAATCGGGAACTTATCGCGCCTTTTGGCATCTTCCCATTTCACAGAAAAACCGACCGCCGGAATCCCGATCATGCAAAAAGACAACCCCAACGCGGAACGCTACATTTCCATTGCCCGAGCCTGCCTGAAGGCCATTAACGATACCGCCGGAAACGCCGGGGCCCGCGAGCAGAAAATTCAGGCGGTTTACGAAGCCATCGACAGCGCCTTTCGGGCCGAGTTTTCCGGTTACCGCCAGTCCCTTGTCATTATGGCAACCGTCCTTGAGCGCATTGCCTCCGGTCAGCTCGATGGTGAGAAGGCCGCTGATCTGGCTCGTAAGACCCTCGACCAGCAGCCGGAAAGTACCCGCAAAGCGCTGATGCACTGAACCCAGAACACAGCCACAGGATAACAGAGAGCCTATGAGCACCCGCATCGCCAGGAAACACCCAATGCAAAGCCAGATGATACGCCTGTTTGCCCTGCTCACACTCCTGCTGTTCAGCACCTTTACGCTTGCCACCCAGATTCCGGAAAAAAGCCCCAATGATGACAACCAGTACCGGTTCATCGAACTGGAGAATGGCCTGAAGGTCATCCTGGTTTCGGACAAGGAGGCAGACAAGGCAGCGGCCTCAATGAATGTGGCCGTTGGCAGTGGAGACGATCCGGAAAATCGCGAGGGGCTCTCCCACTTCCTGGAACACATGCTGTTTCTTGGCACCGAAAAATACCCGGCGCCGGGTGAATACCAGCAGTTTATCAAGAGCCATGGCGGCCAGCACAACGCCTTTACCGCATTCCAGGACACCAACTATTTCTTTGATATCCAGGCTGAATTTCTAGAACCGGCACTGGACCGGTTCGCCCAGCAGTTTGCGGCACCGCTGTTCACTGCCGAACTGGTGGACCGTGAACGCAATGCCGTCCATTCGGAGTTCAGCGCCAAACAGAAAGAAGATGGCCGCAGGTTCTATTCCGTTAAAAAGGCGGTCAGCAATCCGAACCACGCCTTCAGCCAGTTTGCCGTTGGCAATTTGAGCACGCTTGAAAACACCAACGACAACCCACTGCGCCCGGACCTCATCGAATTCTGGAAACAGCACTATTCCGCCAACCTTATGTCTCTGTCGGTTTACGGGCCGCAAACCCTGGACGAGCTGGAAACCATGGTGCGTGGGCGTTTTGACACCATCGAAAACCGCAATCTGAAACCCAAACGCCACATGGCCAGCCTCTTTGAGCAGGATACGCTCCCGGCCAAGGTAACAGCAGAAGCACTCAAGGATGTGCGAAGCCTTTCGCTGACCTTCCCTATCCCCTCGCAAGAGGACAACTACCGAACCAAGCCCGCCAGTTACGTGGCCAACCTGCTCGGCCATGAGGGGCCTGGCAGCCTGTTTGATGTCCTCAAACGGGCAGGCCTTGCCGAAAGCCTGTCTGCCGGCGTGGGAATGGACACGGGCGAAAACGCCACTCTGGAAATCAGCATCTCCCTGACTCCGGAAGGGCTGGGCCGACACCAGGAAATCCTGCCACTGGTGTTTGATTACATCGAAAAAATCCGCCAGAACGGCATCAGTGAGCAACGCTTCCTGGAGATGCAGAACCTGGCCCGCATTGACTTCCGGTTCCGTGAACAGGGCAGCCCACTGCATGAGGCCATGCGACTGTCCAGCCAGCTCATGGATTATCCGCCGGAGGACCTGCTTCGTGCGCCCTGGCTGGTTGAACGTTATGCGCCGGAGCAGTACCGGAGCATTCTGAACCGGCTGACGCCGGATAATGTCCTCGTATTTGTTCTGGCGCCAAACCCCGGGCTGGAAAACCCGAACCGCACCGATTGGTACGAGGTGGCCTGGAGCCGCGAACCACTGGACCCGAAGGCGTTGGCAACTCCGCAACTGCCGGAGCTTGCCGCCCAACTGCAATTGCCGTCGGCCAATCCCTTTATACCAGAAGACCTGGAGATGGTGCCGGGCCGCACCATGGCAAAGCCGAAATCACTGGGCTCACTCCGGGGTATGGAGATCTGGTTCGCCCGGGATACCCGGTTTGATACGCCCAGGGCCAACGTGTTCATCAGCCTGCGAACACCGGCCGCACGGGCCTCTGCCCGCAGCAATGTACTGACCCAGCTGCTGGTGGACTCCATCAACACCAACCTCAATGCCTGGGCCTACTCCGCCAGCCTGGCCGGCCTGGATTACAGCGTTTATCCGCACCTGCGCGGCATCACGGTTCGTGTGGGCGGTTACAACGACAAGCTGCACACCCTGATGAACCGGATCCTGCTTCAGGTAGCGGCACCGGAGCTGACCAGGCAGCGTTTCGACATTGCCCGGCAGAACCTGATCGACAGCCTGCAGAACAAGGCGAAAGACCGGCCGGTTGAGCAGACCTCTGAATTTGTCCAGACCTCCCTGATCGAAGGCGCCTGGAGTGCGCACGACAAACTCAGAGCGGCCCGGGAAGTGACGTTTGATGAACTGCTCTCGTTCTCTGAGGCAGCATTCTCCCAGGTAGACCCGGTGATGCTGGCCCACGGTAATCTCACAGAGGCTTCGGCCCTCAATCTGGCCCGACAGATCGACGCCATGGTCCTGAGAAACACCGAAAACGTGCGGGTAACACGCAGCCAGGTGCGCCAACTGCCGAAGCGGGAAACCGCTGTTTCACTGACCGTAGACCACCCGGACACCGGCTACACGCTCTACATGCAGGGAGACAACACCAGTTTCCGGGAGCGGGCCCGCTTCCGCCTGCTGGCGCAGATTATCAGCAGCCCCTTCTACGAGGAGATCCGAACCCGCCGCCAGCTCGGCTACATCGTTTACGCCACTCCCTATGAAATGCTGGAAACCCCCGCACTGGGCTTTGTGGTGCAGTCACCGTCCGCCTCACAAACCGAGATTGACCAGGCGGTAACGGAATTCTCCAAAGAATTCGCAAACACGCTGGCCGGGCTGACCGATGAGCGGCTGAACCAGGAAAAACAGGCCGTGATCAGCGAACTGCTGGAACAGGACCGGCAACTGGGCGAGATCTCCAGCCGTTACTGGCGCGAAATTGATCGTGGTGCGGAAAGCTTCAACTCCCGGGAACAACTGGCCGAGGCGGTGAAGAATGTCCGTCTGCAGGAGCTCCTGGACAGCTTCCGGAAAGCCGCACTTAAGCGGGAACAGTCACTTCGTGTGGTCACCGGTGGCAACGGCCTGCAAGCGGACCAGGCCCTGGGCAGGTTGGCTGAACTGCCGCCAGTGCCCACCAGCTGACAGCCTCAGCAGGTACGGAGAAAACGGGCCCAGTCTCCGGGCTCGTCGACATCCCAGCGGGGCTCCAGCAAGACATAGCTGAGCCCTGCAGCATCAAGCCGTTCACAGGTCTGGGTCAGAACATCCGGCGAACCCCAGGCAATGTTATCCAGCATTCCCTCGGCTACCCGTGAAGCGCCAATCAGGACATAACCGCCATCATCAGACGGCCCCAGCACAACATCGTAATCCGCCAGACTGGCCACCGCCTTGCGGGCGTAATCCGGATCTACTGAGGGGCAGTCACTGCCAACCACCAGGGCCCTGTCATAGTCGCGAAGGGATTGGCTGAGCGCCGCGTACATTCTTTCCCCGAGCGTACTGCCCTGCTGCACCCCCTGAACCAGCCCCGCACCGTTCACTTCTTCAAGAATGGTGGCGGCTTCCCCAGGCCGGTCATCCACCGGCCGATCCCACCAGAATTCCACCGGGTAACCGGTGGTGCAAAGGTTATCCAGAACCGCCAGTGTGAGCCTTATATGGGCTTCGAGCGCACCTATCGCGCCCAATTCCGGCATCAACCGGGTCTTGACCCGACCGGCTTCCGGCCACCTGGCAAACTGGAGAAATACCGCCGAGGGAGGGTTACTTTGAGCCATCACGGACATCCGACCGGTAGACTTGGGCCAGCGACTCCGGCGATTCACCGCGCCAATACCGCCAGCGCAACCACCACATCAGGAAAATCGTCCGCCAGGCACCGTGCGCTTCCCACTGGCGGCTATCGGTAACGACAGGTTCCTTTATACAGAAGGGACGGGACACCAGGCAAAGACGGCGTGAAAACTCCACATCTTCCATCAAAGGCATGGGATGAAAACCCGCCAGCGCCTCGAATGCATCCCGGCGTACAAAGATCGCCTGATCGCCGGTGCAGATACCGGTCAGGCGAGAGCGCTGATTCATAAACCAGGCAATCACCCGGAACGTCGGCCGCTGGCCACTCAGGCGCACACTAAACCGGCCCCAGGCACGGTGCGAGCGGGCAAATTCCACGAGATGACCCAGGGCATTGTCCGGAAGGCGGGTGTCCGCATGCAGGAAAAGAAACACGTCCCCCTTGGCAACAGCCGCACCGGCATTCATCTGCACCGCCCGGCCCTTCCCGGAAACCACCAACCGGTCACACAGAGGCCTGGCCAGTTCGGCGGTGCGATCACTGCTGCCAGCATCCACCACAATAACCTCATGCCCCCGAGCGCGAATTGGCTGCAAAGCCCGGAGCGTATCCGTAACGCTCGCAGCCTCCATCCAGACCGGGACAATCACGCTCAACGAGAAAGGTTCAGGCAAAACGCACTCCGTAAAATTCACCGAATCAAGGCTGCACCTTGAGCCTAAGGGCGCAGCCCGCTATCATACCGCCCTTCTCGCGATAATGCCCCCGTAGCTCATCCGGATAGAGCGTCCCCCTCCTAAGGGGAAGGTAGCAGGTTCGAGTCCTGCCGGGGGTACCATTCCAGCATTAAAATCAAATAGTTAGCATCGAAAATCCGACTGACCCACCAACCTACCCCTCAACCCAAAAACGATCAATTTTTAGCCACAACCTTTCGCTCCCTAACCACATAATTTCTAGGACTTGCGACCGCTATTTTCTAATAGGAGCGATATCTCTCTGTTTTGGCCGGTATTCAAGCACACGGTCCGACCAAAATCTATCTGCTTGCTAGAACGACGAAATGGGGTACCGTCGAAATAGGTCTCGAATGTGGTGACCAATTCAACGAGCAAGCAGAGGATATTCCAAAATGATGAAACACTTGATTGACCAGATTACCGACCTGCTCAAACAGGCCAATGCACTGGCCGAGACTCTCGACAACTTCGAGATGAGCACAGCCGAAGTCAAGGTATCGTGCACGAACGGCACCAGCCTGGTGATCGGCGACAATCTCCAGAACTACAGCGATGGCACTACCGGTGAAAGCTCTTTGTTTCAGCTGACACCCGCGACCGCCAGCGCGGCGGATCAGCTGGGCACTATCAAAAAGAACGTCTGGTTCTGATCGGAGGAAGTCAAGATGGATTTCATGAAAAAGACCCAGAACCTGGCCGCAACGCTCACCAACGAATTCAATTGCGAGGAGATCAATCTCACCGTCCAGATGCGACGGGGAGATGACTGGATTACGCTCGATCTCTTCCAGAATTCCGAGGAGCCGAATAAGTTCTACGCGACCGTTGACTACTCTGCCAGCCAACATCTCCAAGTTGGTGTGGGCAAAGCTGTCCACTAAGTGAGTTGCCCCATCCCCCAACACTCTTGACCGGGGGATGGGCCGAATACGGGGTCAGGGTCACTAGGATCAATGCCGATCTCAAAGAAGAGTTGCTCCTGCAAGCTCGGATGCTAATCCAGAGATCTGCTCCCTCCAAACGAGCTGATCTAACCATCGAGCTGGCACTGATTTCATTCCCCAAGCCGCGCCAGCGATCTGGCCGGTCACCGCACCAACAGTGTCCGCATCATCACCCAGGTTTACCGCGGTGACCAGTGCATCCTCAAAACACTCCGAGTGATAACAACTCCACAGCGCCGCTTCCAAGGTGTCGATGACGTACCCACTAGACGAAATTTCATCGCGGGTAAAATGACGGAAGAATCCACGCTTGATTCGCCCTATGGCCATACCTCGTTCATCGGTGTCGGGCAGGCTCTCCAATAGCTCCTTCAGATCTGCCCCTTCACGCAGTTCCCATAAAATCGCCCCCAGCAATTCTGCACCGTCCAAGCAATCGGCACTCGCATGGGTGGTCCGGGAGCTGTCAATCGAATACCTCACCGCGGTCTCACGGTCGCAAGCAGCGATCACTGCAGGAGTCAATCGCATGATTCCACCATTGCCGCTAGCGAACGGGTTGTCTGTTCCGGCGTAACTGATTTTAGTGCGGGAGAACCGGCGCAGGGCTTCGCGGGTGGTATTCCCGATATCAAAGCAGCTTCCCTGACAGGCCATGTAGCCGTCGTTCATCCAGCGCACGTAACGTTCCAACTGATCTCTAGAATCGAATCCCTCACACTCGATCAGACTCTTGGCCAGGCACAGCGCCATGGCTGTGTCGTCGGTCCATTCGCCAGGCCTTACCCTGAACGCTCCACCTCCGGTCATTTCAGTGTGTAGCGGAAAGCTGTCACGCCGCCGGAATTCAACGGTTGTGCCCAAAGCATCACCGACTGCGAGCCCGAGCAATGCTCCTTTATGAAAATCTTTTCTTTTAGCCATCTGCGTCTCCTCATTCGCTGAAACCAGATTAATGCCCCGGCGCGTCAGAATAAGTCGCATCGAGAAACTCAATGAATGCGACTCAAATTGACGCATCGCTGCGCCATACTGATTGCCAGCTGAGGAGATACCTATGACGAATGCACAAACACCTGCAACTACCTACGACATAGTCGGAGACGTACACGGGCATTACGACAAACTCATATCGCTGCTGAAAAAACTGGGATATGAAAAGCAGGAAGGGGTTTGGCAAAAGTCCAATCACCTGGTGGTGTTCGTCGGCGATCTGATTGATAAGGGTCCGAATGCCGCTGCCGTTCTCACCACCGTAAGAAAAATGGTCGACGCAGGCTCAGCCATGTTGGTTGTAGGCAACCACGAGTTGAACTGGATTCACGATGCGGCCGACCATACCGGGGACGTAATTGCGTTCCTGGACGCCACAGAAAAGCATCACAGCCGTGTCCAGCTGACTGAAGCGTTCAAGTATGACCCGAACCGACTGATCAACCTGTTTGAGTGGCTCCGCGACCAACCCATTTACATCGACGAGCCCGAGCTGCGGGTTGTTCACGCCTGCTGGGATGAGGAGGCGATTGCGTGTTTGAAAAAAGCCGGCATCACCCGCCTGGACCATAAAGGTCTGGCGGCCTATCGGGATACCTATTCGGATTCACATCTTGCACTGGACAGGGTCGTTGCAGGCTGCGCGCACCAATTCCCTTCCAGCCTCGCCCATAATCCAGGGTTCCGGAGCAAACGCTTCCGGATCCAGTGGTGGCCCGAAGATCGTGCTGAGATAAACCCGATAGAAAGCAACCTAGTGCCGGTCCAGATTCTAGGACCCAAACCAGATAGCGCGCCTGTGTTCTTTGGCCACTACGCAATGATAGGAGAGCCAGACACGCTAGGCATTAATGTTGCGGGTGTCGACTATTCCGCGGCCTATGGTGGAAAGCTCATTGCCTATCGCCATACCACGGGCCAGCCACTTGCTCGCAAACACTTTGTTACCTAAAGAATATTCGAGCGAGGGCCAGCCTCTGCTAGTCTGCTTTGCCAGAGCAAACTTAAAAGGATTTTGTTTTGGCTAAGCTGATCCCTCCATTTGAATCAATAGAACAAGACGCCCTTCCAAACAGCGAACGCCGGGTTCTCCGACACCTGAGCGAACTTGAATTCCCTGGCCTTGAGGTCTATTTCAGCCTGCCATTGGTTAGAGAAAAAAAGGCGGGTACTTTTCGCAGCGAGGCTGATTTCATCCTTTTTCATCCGGCCCATGGCATATTGGTTTGGGAGGTCAAAGGTGGAGGAATCTCTTACAGAAATTGCCAATGGTTTTCCCAGAATAAATCCGGACTCCATCCTATTAAGGATCCGGTAAAGCAGTCGGACAACGCTATCGGCGATATTCTGCATCGGATCAAACGAACCGTGCGGGACGGCTTGATGCTTCCGATAGGTCGCAACCTCGTTTTTCCAGACACTATTGCGAGAGATATGATTCTTCCTCTTGGTGTGGTTCGCGAGGACATCATCGACCATGAGAATCTGCGAGATCTCGACAAAGAAGCGCTTATCAAGCTCTTCAAGCGCTGGCCGCACCAAGACAAATTGCCGATTAGCAAAGCCGATGCGACGTTCGTTCGGGACAAGGTACTAAATCCGACGTTCCACCTGGCTCCCGCAATTGAAGCCCAACTGGACCACATCGAATCAAGCCTGGTTCAACTTACGAACCAACAGGTCTGGGCATTGGAACTGCTTCGCTTCGTCCCTCGACTGACGATTACCGGCGGCGCGGGTACCGGCAAGACACTACTGGCACGACAGAAAGCCCGCGATTTGGCAGCTCAGGGAAAGCAGGTGCTGGCACTATGTTTCAACCGGGCATTGGCGACTCATATTCACGATGCCCTCGAAGGCGCCGATGCGAGCCTGGAAGGCGCCATTACCGCGTGCAGCTTTCATGACTTTGCCAGGGAGCTGATTGAGCAAGCCGGGTTGCCCTGGAATCCGCCTGAAGCGGCTGAGGAGAAACCTGCCTTCTACGAGGAGACTGTTCCAACACTTCTGTCTGATGCCGCAGGTTCCCTGGAGCAAAGTTATGACGCGCTATTAGTCGATGAAGCTCAGGACTTTCACCCGCTCTGGTGGATGGCTCTGGATTCTGTTCTGAAACCGGAGGCACAGGTCGTCTTATTCGCCGATCCGTCACAAAACCTTTACGGGCGGGATTTCGAGATACCCAGCGATGTCTTCACCGGTATGCTGCCCTATCCGTTTCAGCTTATGCACAACTGCCGCAACTCGCTGGAAATCGCCCAGTGGCTCAACCACCGGTTCGACTACGCCAGCTTACCTGCGCCCCACCTGCCTGCAGCCAATGAACGAGTTCGCGAACACACCTGGAAGAAAATCGAGGAACAAACCGAGCACCTTCAGACTGCCTGGCTGGAGCTCAAAGAGCGCGGCGTAAAAGCTGAACAACTGGCCATCCTAAGTCCCTATCGCCCTGAAAAGAGCGGAGGTATCCGGGCAATACAACAACAGTTCCCGGACGAAGATTTCGTATTCAGCACGATCAGCAGTTACAAGGGCCTTCAATCGCCGTTCGTTTTCTTGGTCGATATGGACAGTGGCGATTTCGCTTCCCGCGAGGATCTCTGGTACGTAGGCGCAACACGCGCAACTGTTGGGCTTCAGACCTTTGCTAAAACGGAAAGCTAAACGAGGCAATTCCGCAGCGTCATAGATTGTCGCATCAATCCCCCATACTGGTTTCACGTTGGTAACCAAGGGGGATTGAATGACCAGCTATCAAAACTACATCACCAGAGATACCGCAGGCGGTGCCAGCATCGCCAACTTCCCGGGCACCGTCCTGGAAATCGATGAACCCGATGTATTTGCGCTGGACATTCTGGATGCGCCAAACCTGGAAAGCATTCACCTAAAACGATTGAAATCTCTCAAGCGCCCACACTTGGTGTTGAGCAATCTTCCAAAGCTTACCCAAATGGCGCTTCCCTCCGGCCATCCCGGCGCAATCGTCCACTTCCATTGTGAAAAGCAACCAGAGCCTTTTGTCATCTCCGGTGCTATCAGTGAATTCGATGGCGCATGGGAAAACGTTCAGACACGGTTTGAGGCAACTCCGCAACGGCAACATTGGAGTCGGCTTGTTATCTGTACGCCTGACAACGAAATTACAGAGCCAGCGGGCCAGGGGCTGGTGATTATTACCGGGAACATGCCTGCTACCAGCGATCAACTAACTCTGGGAGCGCATAACGACTGGCTTATAGCCAACACCGCCGGGCTGCGACACGTTCAAATCAACACCTCCGGAAAGGTGATGCTGCAGCAGGTACCGAACCTGCGCACAGCCAATAGTTCGGGCCACGGACTGACGTTGGATGTTTACGATGCGCCCTCTCTGAAGCGTCTCGCCGGTGCCGGTAATCGGTTCGTGCTCTACCAAAAGCAGTCCGCCGGGGAGCTAACCATTGCAGACGACTGGCAACATGCGCGCATTCACAGCAAAACGCTGGAAACCCTGAACTTTCAGAACGGAACCACCCTAGCCCTGCACCACTGTAATGCCTTAGCAAAGGTTAACCTCGCGCTGGGTATGGATGTGGAGTGTTTTGGCGCTCTCCCAACGCCGTTGATGGCTAAAGCGCGGTTCTTCTTTGACGAATCCTCACTGAACACATGTATGGATCGCTTCAAGAATGGCGAGGGTGCCCAGCTTGCCGGAATACTCACTATTCTGGCGAACGCCCATGAACGAGAGCAGGTAGTGCTGAGTCTCCAAAAAATCCGGGAGCTATGTGACTTGGGCGTTGCCCCGGAACTTGTCTGGCAGACCCGTCGGGAACTGGCCGCGAGGCACCGTAACAACAGAGGCAAAAACAAGGGAGCGAAGCGTCCGTTCAATGAAGCTGCCGTCGCCAAGGCAGACCTGTACTGGCACTGGAAATTCCCGGAAGACCTGGCGCCCCAGGGCTGGGAAGCCGATCTTGCAATATGGCACCACTGTCAGTCGACCGTACGCGCCGCAGCGGACTATGGTGACAACATCGCCCTTACCTGCAGTGACGACGTCGCGCTCGAAACGCTTCTTCGCATGGCGGCTGATGACCACCGGGACAACGCATTATTCCGCCTGGCCATTCGCTGCATGAAGGAATACGTCAGCCGCGATGATGACTTTCTTCTCAGCCGCAACCGAAGCCAGCAACGGGACCCAACCCTGCGGATCGTCCGACTGATGATCGGATCGCGAGCCTCTCAGGAGGACAAACGCACCGTGATCGGATTCCTGTGTGACATTCTGCCGCTCGAAACGCTGGTGAAATCGGTTCCACCGATTGTCCATCTGAGCCCGGGCCTGTTTCGGAGCCAATTGATGAGCCTCGCCCGAAAGCCGGATGGCTGGTTCGCAGCCCGAATGGGACGTCTTCCGTTCTTCAGACAGGACGACAAGGTCAGCGAATACCGGCAACAGCTGATGCAAATCGCCCTCGCGCCCTGCACCCGCGAAGATGAAGAGGAGGAATCGATCGAGACCGACACCAACTACCCACTATTCCAAGGAGAAGACTGATATGAGCGAACGTAACCCAACAACCCGCTACGCCACTCCCAGCCAGATCTACGGCATTCTCCAGCATCAACTGCAGCTGCTGGGTGAACAGCCGGACATGGCCCAACAACTGCCGCCCGTAATGCTCTGGGGCCCGCCTGGCGTTGGCAAAAGCTCTGTCATCCGGGACGTATGCGAAAAAGCTGGCGTCGGATTCATTGATATCCGGCTGTCACAGCGGGAACCGGTCGACCTTCGCGGCCTGCCAGTTCCGGATGGGGATTCCGTGAACTGGCTGATCTCCGGCGAATGGCCTCGGGATCCGGAGAGCCGCGGCATTATCCTGTTCGACGAAATCACCGCCGCAGACCGGTCTTTGCAGGTTGCTGCCTACGAGCTGATTCTCGATCGCCGCCTGGGCAACCTTTACAGCCTGCCCGATGGATGGCTCGTGGTCGCGGCCGGCAACCGCGCCGAGGACCGCGCTGTAGCGCAGACGTTTTCCAGCGCCCTGGCCAACCGTTTCTGCCATCTGGATGTCGAGGCGGATCTGGACAGCTGGTGCCAATGGGCAGCGGCCAGACAGCTGCATCCGGACGTCATCGGTTTTGTCCGCTTCCGGCCCGAATGCTTCTTTAACATGAACGGAAACATCGAACAGGGGTGGCCGAGCCCACGCAGCTGGACCCGTGTCGCCAGCATTCTCGAACACGCGGGCGACAGCTTGAATGAGGATACGCTGAGCCTGATGATTCAGGGATTGGTTGGCAGCGCAGCAGCGACCGAGTTCCTGGCATTCCGCCGCTGGAGCAAGGAATTGCCAGACGTACCCGCCATGTTACGGGGGGAGTGCCCTGTAAGCATTCCAGAGCGCGCTGATCAGCGTTTTGCTTTCTGCAGCAGCCTCGCCCATCACCTATGGAAAGGCCCCGAAAATCGGTTGCAGGAGCGCCTGGAGCGCTTCTTCGCAATCAGCGGTGAACTAACATCCGATTTCGCCACTCTGGCGCTGTTGGATGCCACCGCCGCTGAAGGCGATTCAAAACAGGAGCAGCGGGCAGTGGATGTGTTTTGCCATCCAGCTTTCGAGAGCTGGAGCAAGACCCATGGCAAGGTCTTCAACCAGCACATGGAGAAAGTGGCATGAGTGCGCTGAAAGAGAACGCCACCCTGCTGCCGTCAGAGGAGGACCAGGCTCTCAAAAAGGCCATGCGCAAAGCGTGCGAACAGGATCGTGCGCTGATGATGACGGCCCAGCCCTTTACCGCCATGTTGGCCATGCAGCTGAACCTGATTCCCTTGGTCGACAGCCGCCTGCCCACGGCGGGAACCGATGGTAAGAACATCTTCTTCAACGCCCGGTTTATGGCCAGACGCAGCGAGGCGGACCGTCGCTTTATTATCGCCCACGAAGTCTGGCATTGCGCCATGGGCCACTTCCGGCGCCAACTGGGCCGGGATTCAAAGCTTTGGAACCAGGCCTGCGATTATGAGGTTAATCACATCCTCAGCGCCGAATTCGGCCACTGCCCGACCGACGCACTCTGGGACAAGCGCTTTCGGGATCTGTCTGCAGAAGAAATCTACGCCCGCCTCAACCACGGGACAGAGCAACCAAGGCGGGGTCAGACGGTTCTGGATACCCATGACCTCGATGCTGCCCTGAATGAACATTCCGGAGAGTTGGTTATGGATCCGGACTTCCATCCTGAAACGCCAGCCACTGCGCAAGACCAACAGTCATTGGGTGAGGCTTGGCGTCAACGTCTGATCGCCGTGGCGCAGCAGCGGGACCGCTTGCCCGGGAACTTTCCGGGACACCTGCGACGGATCGTTGATCGGATCCGCGAACCACAGGTTCCCTGGCAACAACTACTCGCCCGCTTCCTGCAAAAACAGCAAGGCGGCGACAGGCAATGGTTACCGCCCTCTCGCCGACACATTCATCGGGGGCTATACCTCCCCAGTCGAAAAGGAAGCTTCCTGGAACTCACGGTGGCCTTGGACAACTCCGGCAGCTGCATCAATGACATTCCGGACTTTCTGGCCGAGCTCAAAGGCATTCTGTCGTCCTTCAACCGGGTGAGCCTCCGTTTGATCGTCTTTGACACAAGAGTACAAAGCGACGAGGTCCTCACGGAACAGGATTTGTATCGACTGAACAAAATGGAAATCACCGGTGGTGGCGGAACAGATTTTCGGCCCGTCTTTGAGGCGTGCAGTGAACAGTCGCCGCAAGCACTGATCGTTCTGACCGACGGGTGCGCGCTAGCCCCGGAAACGCCGCCCGCCTACCCGACACTCTGGGTCTTGCCCAGTGATGGCCGAAGCCCGACACAATGGGGCGACGTCATTCATCTGAATGAACATGCGGCGTAACGAAGCTCACGACCTGGCGTTGCTAGCCGATATGGGCAGATATCCGTAAACTGGCGAACTTAACAACGTTTACAATCTCACAGGCAACCGGATATTCCATGACTCTCAACGAACGCGCTATCGGCGGCTTTCTGGCACTGGCTTGCGGTGATGCACTGGCCAACGGTGTGGAATTCAGCCCCCGTGGCAGCGCCGACGTTAAAGACATGAACAGCACCCGGAGATACTTGCCAGTGGGCCAGTGGTCGGACGACACGGGGTTGGCGTTATGTCTGGGAGAAAGCCTGGTTGCCAAGAAAGGTTTTAATGCGGCCGATCAAATGCGCCGCTACGAGGGCTTTTACGACCGCCAGCAAGGCTGGCCCTGTGAACTGGCGCTGGCGCCCGGTAACACACTCGGTGCGGCCCTAAAAAAATTCAAATACACCGATGAACCCTTCGCGGGATCCACGCATCCGTTAGCTGCGGGAAATGGTGGCTTGATGCGTCTGCTTCCAGCAGTGCTCGCCGCGCATCCGGACCTGGAACTTATCCGCCTTTGGGCAAGAGAATCCACCAGGACCACCCACGGTGCCGAAGAGTGTCTGGAGGCCAGTGAGTTACTGGCAGTGATTATTCATCATCTGCTGCTTGGAGAACCAAAGATTCACGCCCTTGAAGCTGGAAAAACCGAAGTCTGGAAGAGCAAAAAAATCGCAGCGCTGGCCCAGGGGGATTACCTCCAAATGGCCGATGCGCTGATCAAAGCCAAAAGTTATGTGGTTGATACTCTGGAGGCAGCGCTATGGTGTTTCGGTACAACAGACTCGCTTGAAGCTGCGCTTCTCGCCGCTGCGAATCTTGGGGATGATTGCGACACCGTCGCTGCCATCACCGGGCAGTTGGCCGGTTGCCATTACGGGCTCAACGCCATACCGGCAGACTGGCTGAATGTGCTGGTGGAAAAAGACCGCATAGAACAACTGGCCCGGAGTCTGATTGACTTGACTCCCGGTGCAATCGCCAACTCGGAAGGCTGAATTTCCCATGAGCGATCAGCTGAGACGGCAAATCGAAATCCTGAAGTTGCTGCCCCGCCCCGGGCTGGCCAAATCAACCGGGGATATTCACAAAGAGCTAAAAGAAAGGGGCCACGCTTCTTCCAAGCGCACCATAGAGCGCGACCTGGAAAACCTGCTGGAAGTGTTCCCCATGTCTGTCCACAAGGAGAGCAAACAGGGTACCAACGGCCGAACCAATTACTGGCACCTCACTTCCCTGAAAGGCCTGCTGCCGGAAACTCTGCTGAACGACAACGATGCCGCCCTGGCACTCACCATGCTAAAACAGCAGGCCTACAATCGCCTGCCGAGCAGCGTCGTAAAACGGCTGGATTCGCTCTGGCAGCAAGCCACCACAACGGCAGAGACCGACAAAAGAGCGCAACAATGGATGCAGCTCATCCAATACCTCCCGGACCCTATGCGGCCGGAATCTCCGCCCATTGACGGAGATGTGCAAAACACCATTGAAGAAGCCCTTGCCAGCTCGGATGCGCTCGACCTGACCATCGCAACACTGGACGGGAAAACCAGGCTCGAAGGTCTCCTCCCCCTCCGACTGTTACTCCAGGAAGAGATACTCTATCTCCTGGCCGAATACCCCAGCGCACCGAATATGGACGAGAGTATCCAGCTCTTACCCCTGCACAGAATCACCAAGGCCGAAGCTCGCTTGAGTTTTGGTGACAGTTCGCTTGAGCCGGATCTTGCGCAATCTTTCGCCCTCGGAATAGAGGACAGCCTACGGTTGGTAATCCGGGTGAATCGGCCACTGGCGGAAGCCTTGTTCAACCGACCTATTGGTCGCGACCAACGTTTGGAGGAGGATTTCGATAACCCAGGCCAATATAGAGTGACGACCTTCATCGAGAACAGTCCGCAGCTGCGGCGCTGGGTGGCAAGGAGAAAAGAGAGTGAATTGGAAATCATTGAGCCGAGGGAGCTGGGTTGAATTTAATTTGGGTTTGGCACACCACTGTGTCGACTCACCACCAACCTTTTAAAAAAAACTGGATGTCTATACACTATCGCCGACATAACCTTTGCCATCGGAGCGACTAATGCGAACTCTTTTTGCCCGATCATATCAGTCGGTCCTTTCGAAAGATTCGGTCCTCAAAAGCGATTCCGAGGAGGTAGCTCCCGAATGACTTTCCGCTATATCGGATCAAAGTCCCGGTTAGTCGACCAAATCGCGTCCTTCATGGGAACACCGGGGGATGGTTCTTTTTTCGTTGATGCTTTTTGTGGCACCGGAGTGGTAGCAGAAGCAGCGGCCAGTTTAGGGTGGGATGTAAGAATCAACGATCATCTGCACTCAGCGGTTATATCGGCTCAGGCGAGATTGATCAGCCATGATCAGGCTTCGTTCTCCAATATCGGAGGCTACACCAAAGCCATCGAAGAATTGAATTCTATCGCACCTATCGAAGGATACATCTGGCGCACCTACAGCCCTGCCTCAGCTAGCTTTTGTGGAAACGAACGCAGGTACTTCACTCAACGCAATGCGGCCCGAATAGATGCGATTCGTGCAAAGATTTCAGAGTGGCACGGAGCTGGCCAGATTTCAGAAACCGAGCAAGTATTATTGATCGCTGATTTGTTTGGTGCGTTGAATCGCGTTGCCAACATAGCCGGGACTTTCGGATGTTTCTTATCAAAGTGGACCAAACAATCTCAAGGTGAGATCGCGCTACGCCCACGAGAGCTCAAATCTACACCGACACGAGTGGAAGTAAGTGTTGGAGACGTATTTCAGGTCAAGAACCACGCTCAAGATCTAGTCTATTTGGACCCCCCTTACACCAAGCGGCAATATGCCAGTTACTATCACATACTCGAAACTGTAGCATTACACGATCAGCCGGAGGTTCAGGGAGTGGCGGGATTGCGACCATGGCAAGACCTCGCATCTGATTTTTGCTATAAATCTCGCGCACTCAAAACCCTTTCAAGCCTACTCAAGACCATACAAGCCGAAAGAGTGCTCTTGTCATACAGCAGCGAGGGTCACATAGGTATGCAAGAAATGAAATCGGAGCTCTCGAAACTGGGCCGTTTTTCGGTCCATTCAATGGGCAGCGTAGGCCGTTATAGACCCAACAAAAATGCCAGCAAGTCAGCCTCAGACGTCAATGAGTTTCTAATTGAACTTCAGAGGCCTTTGTCATCGATAGACAGAAATACGATTCGAATTAATGGGGTTCGTGAAGATCTCATAGTGGAGAAATAATAATGGCTGCACCCAAGCCTCTTGAAACTGAGCTTCTGATTTCAGCTGAGAAGGCTTTAGACCAAGCAGTTGCAAATGAGTCTACGCTCGTAGATTTCGAGCTCAGACTACAAATTCTGGAAGCGGCATCCTCCAGATTTGGTGGGTTCAAACTATCGGAGTTCCATCGAATTTTCGAGGTTCAAAGCTTAAAACCTGCTGAATTGCTCCTTGAGCTGGCCGCCCCAGTGGCCGCCGCCATAGAGAACTCCGAAATTGATCATGCTGTAGCACTGAGTGTACTGGCTCGTGAGACCCTTGAAGATCATGATCGCAAAAGCACAGGCGCCTACCATACGGATTTCAGATTAGCATCTCGTCTTGCGGCTATGGCCGCTTCAAATCTCAGTTTTAAAAGCAAAATCATAGATCCTGCTTGCGGGGCAGGAATTTTGTTGGCAGCAATCACACGTGAAGTTTGTGGAATGGACCGTTCGAAGACGTCTCATTGGATTCGTAACGGAGTACATGCTTCAGATTTGTCGGGTAACTCACTTAGAGCAGCTCTATTAAGCATCGCTTCATTCACAGATGACCTTGAGGCGCTTCGAGCCATGAAATCAAAATGGCATCTCGGAGATAGCCTGCTAGCAAATAGCGAGATTTGGGAGAAGATGGCGCCTGGAGGCTTCGACGGAGTTATAGGAAACCCTCCGTGGGAAAAGCTTAAATTATCAAAGCATGAATTTCTTAAAGCTAGGGGAAACAATAGGCATTACGGAGAATCTGTAGAAGGTTTTGATGAAGAGCTCTTTTCCAAGTATCGAAATGAAGTTTCAACATACGCCCGTGAAATAGTTGATAGATACCCGAAGCTCCGCAACGGTGAGCCAGACCTCTACATTGCCTTTACTGAGCTTTTTTTCAATCTATGCAGAGATCAGGGCACTATTGCAGCTTTGTTGCCAGGCGGTTTAATCCGTTCTCAAGGCACGACAGCCATTCGAAAAGAATTGGTTGAAGCCAGCCGTGATATTTCGCTGTCGATTATCGACAATCGTTCTAGGTTTTTTGCAATCGATTCCCGATTCAAATTCCTTGCAGTGGCCCTAGTGAAATGCAATAGATCGGAGATCAAACGTAATCCAATACAGCTGCTACATGAGTCCGGAACCCGCAACGGATTGCAGGTAACCGGCCGAGCCACAATTGGCCGCAAATCTTTGAGCGATATAAGACCCGATCTGAGCTTTCCAGAGGTGCGAAGCGCTCAAGAATGGCAGCTATATTCAAAAATTATGAAAGCAGGCCAAATGTGGTTTGAACCCAAAAGCTCTTGGAAGCCAAAGTTCTGTCGTGAACTCGACATGACCCGAGAGCGAAGAAAATTTGTAACTATTCCCGCCAAAGATGCATTACCGGTGATAGAGGGGCGAATGGTTCAGGCACATCGTTTCGGCGTAAAAGGGTATCTCTCTGGAGCAGGTCGACGTGCACTGTGGGAGGCATATCCCGTCGGAAACTCAAAACTAAGGCCTCAGTTTTGGATTCGGAGTTCAGACATCCCGCAAAGAAGTTATGCTAGAACCCAAGTAAATAGAGTAGGTTTTTGCGACATTGCAGGTCAAACCAACGAAAGATCATTAATGGCGTGCATTATTCCCGCTGGCGTGGCATGTGGGAATAAAGTTCCGACAATTACTTTTCCTAACGATCCTTCTGAAGACAGGCTATTAGTTTGGGCATCTGTTGCTAACAGCTTCGTGTTCGACTGGATGCTCCGACGGGTCCTTACAACCACAGTTAATTATTTTCTCTTGCAGAGCGTTCCACTTCCTAAGCTTACGAAAAACGGGCTCCCATGGAAAAAACTTGTAAGCGCAGCCAAGGAGCTACAAAAGCTCGATACCGTAGGAGCGACAGAACAAACCTTCAAACGCATGGCCACTCTCAGATGTGAAATTGATATAGAAGTTGCATTGGCTTACAACTTAGACCTCGAAGACATGGAACTCATTTTTCGCGACTTTCCGATACTAGATCGCGGCCAAGTGTCATTACCGCATGAAGAAAGATCGACAATAACTAGAGACACCGTGTTAGCGGCTATGGCCAGAAGGAGAGAGAATGGCGACGCACACTGGACAAACCGTGTGCAGGAAGCGGAGCTACTTGGTTCAAAAGCTTATATACCGTCAGAAATCGCGTCACGCTGCATCGTAAACAATGAGACAGGAGTTAGCGTCAATGAGTAGTGGAGGCGGCAACGTCGCTCGTATTTTATACAAGGAGTTGGTTGGGGGTGATTTGCGTAAATTAGAGGCGAAATCAAACGACACCCCCAGCGGTGGGGGCGCAAGAGATTTTAGGTTTCGGTCTTATGACGACTTATTACCTGTAATCGAGCAAATGTTTCCACAAAAAAGCCAAGAAACCCGCACTAGGAATAAACAGCGTGTAACCATAGATGTTTTAAAAGGCTGGTTCTACTGGCAGGATAAAAGTACCGGTAAAGTAACTAAGAAAGAATCGACCTTTGAACCGCCTACTTCCGCGAGAGAAGGTGAAGGCAGAATAGCTCGGATTCATCAATACCCATGCTTTGACGCGGGTCATGTCGCTATTAAACACGGTAACCGTATTTTATTGCTGTTGGTTCAGCTTGATGACGGCAGCGTCTGGCCATATTACGCTGAAGAGAGCTCCATCCGAACTCCGGGTCTTTGGGATCCGAGGGTGGCTAGAGAGTTGATCGATTGCATTGATGCCAAGCGTAGAAAAGGCACAGCAGTCTTAGGCTACAGAGACTTTACCAACGCAAAAGGATTCTGCAATGGCAAGTGATGCTTGTGTCTATGCCCTTAAGTTATTGAAGCGCTCGAAAAATGTATTGATTTCAGGGCCTCCTGGAACTGGGAAATCTAAATTGTTGGCTGAGGTAGCGACCGCTTTCGAGAGCGCGGCCAACGCCCGCCAGACTAGCGGTGGTTTGATCCATGACCCGGGTGCGAAAGTTCCAATACCTCCCTCCTCCGGAGCTACCGGGCCCCTTCTTCCCGCGGCAAATAAGACTAACAGAAAGGTATTCAGAACCGTCTTCCATCAAAATTCGAAATATCGTGATTTCGTATCGGGAATAACACCATCACTTAACCAATCTCGGGGCTCTACTGAATTCACTGTAGTCAAAGGAACCCTCTATCGTGCCAGTGAACACGCGAAAACAGAGGGTGGAGCCGCGCTTCTGATTATTGATGAAATAAATCGTGGCCCTGCGGTTCAGGTATTTGGGGGCGCAATAGTTGCAATTGAATCAGACAAGCGCCTCGCTCAGACCGGAGAGAAGCGAGCCGAAACTCAATACTTTGAAATCCTCGACCCTGAAACAGGCCAAACTATCGAGTATGCATTACCTCACGATCTCTATATTTTAGCAGCAATGAATCAAGCTGACGCATCCGTAGAACCTTTGGATGTGGCATTTTTGCGACGCTGGGAGCCGCTTCGCCTGGAGCCAAACGAAGAAATTTTAAGAAATTATTATGGGTTGGGGGCAAAGGACGCAGATGTTTCCTTACCTGACCAAGTAACCACCATCAACGATGCTTTAGAAGCATCTGTGAGAGCTTGGGTATCGGTAAATGAACAGATCTCATTAGGACGTGGACCGGAGTTTACTATTGGCCACGGTGTTTTTATGTCCGACTCCAATCCCCAAAGCATGGGTCTATCTGAAGTTTTAGTCAGTCTTTGTGTCGCTTGGTCAAAAGTCCGCGCACATGTTGAAGAGGTTTTTTTCGGAGATATCAGAGGTATTGCCGCGACGTTTAATGCCTTAGATAGACAAGGCTCCAATCCTTTCAAATTGGTAGATACAACTTTTGCCGATGACCTACGCTTTAGATTGGAAGGTCCTGCAAACTTTGACGAGAATAATATTTACCCAGCTCTAAAGGCTTTTACTCGGGAACAATAAATGCTTAGAAGCAGACCAAGACTTTCTTTAGTTGAACACGGGAAACCGGTTCAATTTTCCGATGATATTTTCTTGGAAGTAGGGCTAGATAAACATAAATTGAAAGCGCTTCTTACGGATGCTGGTTTGCGCGCGGCTAAACATTTAGGGCTCAAAAACAACCCAATAACTATAGAGCCTAAGGGTGTCCGAGCAGTCGGTTTCGCTGGTTTGGTTCGCCTGACACCATCTTTAGAGCTTGAAGTTGCTCCGAAGTTTTTGGGCCTAGATGATCAAGACTCTATATGGAGGGAAGACTTCTTTTTTTTATGCACCTTATCCAAATATGGGAGGTTTCTGGCGTCCGAAAAGCTTTCTGCATCAAGCGGTGCACCAAGGGATCTAGCCACATTGGTAGCCCGCTCTATCATCAGCATGTATGAAGCACAAAAACGTCGACCGCTTCGGAGTTACCGAAAAGTTCTAGAAACAGGTTTTTTTATAGAAGGCGACCCAGATCCAGTAGACATCGTCTTTCCATCGTCCGAGGGATTCGAACAAGAAGTCATTCGTTTTGATCGTCGCAACATATGGAACGCTGAAATAGTGACAGCGGCCAAAGACTTGTTGCCCGAAGTACGTGAACCGGTGGTTGCTAGCTCTTTGATGCGGCTTATAGAAGATTTATCACCACAAGGGCGTGTCTCCACTCGGTCAAAGGCTATTCCGTCCAGACAGCGGGCTTGGAAACCACTTCATGATCTTGCGCAGGATGTTATTCGAGGGCTTGGGGTAAATTATAAACAAGGACAAAGTGCCGCGCCTGGTTATCTAGTCACGACTTGGCGTGTTTGGGAGGACCTATTAACAGTGGCTTTACGACTTGGGTTTGGGAACTCTAGCGTGAAAAGTCAAGCGAGTTTTGTTTTAGGTGAGAAGACCTCTGCAGCGTCAGGAAAGAAAGACGATATTTTAGTATTTCCCGACTTTGTCATTCAAAACCCAAAAAATGGAAGGCGATTTCTCGTCGATGCCAAATACAAGGGACACATAGAAAAAGGCAAATTGCGAATTGTTGAGTCAGATATCTATGAGGCTTTAGCTTTCGCAAAAGCGTCTCTTTGCAACTTGGTGGTACTAATTTACCCTGCACGACCAGATGAGCCTAAAAGGCCGTTGGGAAAATGTGAGACATTTCAGACACTGTCAATAAACGACGTAAATATTGTAGGAATCCAAGTTGAGATCAGAAATATTTCAAAGCCAGGTGGAATAAACGAATTTTCTTCCAAAATTCACGACTGCCTTTCATCCTTCGATTTATAACTGATATCCTATCTCCCGGTTCTAATTCCAAAACACACTCTGAAAATATTCAGCTAATCCTAAACTCTAACAAGCCGTGTCTTACCCAATTTAAATTAAGGTCTGCCCCCTCCCAAAATATTTGGTATGCAGCCAATTGACTCCAATAGTTATTTTCGGAAACAAATTGATTACTTTTATGATCAATGACCAATGTTCGCATCTCCCCCACAGCAATAAGATCCATCATACCGCTGACTACTTGACCTAATTCATTCAGGGCCAATGCAGGAAACTCACACTTCCAAGTTTTGCCCTTACCAATTAACTTTTCTATCTGATTCCTAAATGCGTCTAAGTGATCTTTCACATCTTGCCGGGCGCTCCTCCCTTCAATACGCCCAGGACGCAATGCCAAAGCCTTCTCAAGCATCTCCGGCCTCATAAAAAATACTTGGTAGAGGCGATGCACCCACACACCCAAATCGTTTGCTGGAATGTGCGCAAAACCGTCAAGCTCCAAAGCGGGTCGATACCTGACTGTTTTGATCTTCGGCACTTCGACTGGGTGAGCTTGATTATCCAAAGACGGACTAACGGTGTGCTTTAGCGTATTGGCTTTCCGATCGGCTTCAGTGTTTAACACGATTTTTTGAGACGGTTGAGAAAAATCAGATGCCCGCTCAACAGAAGATGGCGCAACCTTTAATTCCTCGAAAATGGCGCTCTTCTGTTTCTCATTTCTAGATGCTATCAGCGGCCCAATGTAGCTTAGCATGCAGCCTTTATTAATGACTTCCCAGCAAGGCAAAATAAGCTGCTCTCGGGCCCTCGATAGGGCCACGTAATAAAGGTTTCTATCTATATCGTCCTGCTCTTCAGCGATTAGCTTGGCAAATTGCTCCTCGATGGACTTGTCACCAAACTTTGGCAATATCTTGACAAAACTATCCCTCAACATGGTATCTATGCCGCCGTCTGGATAGGCCATGCTGATGCTGGGGAAACGCGGCTCGCTGGCTTTTTCCGCATCCAGCACCATAACGACTGGCCACTCCAGTCCTTTAGAGGAATGCCACGTTTTCAGCACCACAGCATCTTCAGCCTGGGGATCTGCCGTGGGCTGGTCGTCGATGCTGTCTTTGTTTTCGTTGAGCCACACCGGAAAGGTCGACGCGTTTTTGCCGGCAATACCCATGGCGTTTAGGGTTTCGGGCTGCAGCGCTTCAAACTCTTCAGCCAACCCGATGAGCTTGATGAGGTTAGCTCGATATTGAAGCCCTTGCGGGTGGCTATTCAATGTTTCGAACAAGCGGGCTTCTTCCATGATTGCGAGCAACTGGTTTTTCACCGGCCTCTTTCGCAATGAGTTACCAAGCGGCTCTAATAGATCCTTTAGATTGTGCTTTAAAGCTGTTTTCGGATCATAGCTGGCCAACAGTTCGCTGAGCCTTTCGGTGCTTTGCCCCCCCATCAGCGGGGAGGTGAGCAGATCCAACCAGGCATAATGGTCCCGTAGATTGTTGAGTGCTTGCAGGGCATTTAATACCCATTGCACCGATTCGCACGCCAAGAAACCGGGTTGCTGGATTTGCACTTCTAATCCAACACTGCGAAGCGCTTTCGCAAACTTCCCTAAGCGGGAATGGCCCCTGGCCAGCACAGCGATGTCAGAGCCGCGGATCGGCCGTTTTTCGCCGGTATGGCGATCGGTAATCTGGCTACCACTGGCGAGCACTTCCTTGAGGTGATTGGCCAGCGCAATGTTGCCTTCAGCGGTGAAACCGGGTTTGGAGCTTTTTGCGCTTGCGTTCAGATTCCAGTGGTCTTTGCTGAATCGCAGCACCTGTACAGCAGGCAGATCAGACTTATAACCTGCCTTAGGGTCCAGTTCTTGGTATTTGCTACCGAATAACGCGGCACCCACACCATTGATGAAATCCATCAATTCGGGGGTGCTGCGCCAGTTGCTATCGAGCTCTTTGACTACTCCGGGGGTCTTTTCCCCATCGTTCAGCAATTCGGCAAACAGTCGGCTGTCAGACCCCTGAAAGCCCATGATGGATTGCTTGAGATCGCCCACAATCAGCGTGTATTTGCTGCTGGCCTGGAAGCGGCGCAGTAAAGCGTACTGCAGGGGGTTCGTGTCCTGGAATTCGTCGATGATCAGGCAATCGTAATCACCGGCAATTTCATCCAGCCACTCCGGATTAGCTCCCAGCATGTCGTTAGCCAGGTGCACCATGTCGCCATAGTCGACAAGGCCTGCTTGCTCTTTCGTGTGCTGGTACGCGGCCAGAGTTTCCAGCACACCGTTGATCAAACACTCGATGTGCGTCAATGCATCATTAAGCGGCCCGGGATGAACACTGAGTTTCCCGGCAGCGTTCCAGACCGGTTCGGCCAGATCCGCGCGGGGGTGTTTTTCCCGAATCTTTTTCAGCTTGTCGTCAAATTGCAGGCTTGCCCAGAGTTTCCAATCCCGGTCCAGTCTTTCCCGCGTGGCAGAATAAATGTTGTCGACGAAGGCACGAGTGTCGCCGTTATTCCCCCACTCACCTTTCTCGCGGAGGGTTGTCGGGTCAGGATATTCGGTTCTTACCGCTTCTATGGCGCTCCAAAGCTGATCGGCATAAGGCGCGCCATTTTTTTGAACATGGCCATACGTTGTCGTGATGATGTCTTTGGCTCGTCGCAGCAACGCTTCCGCTTCATCAGCGGTTTCGCTAAACCCTTTGCCAAGTGAACGGAGCTTATTAATGAGCGCGAGGATGGTCTCAGTAAGCTGCTCGTCTGCATCCTGGAAGTCGTCACCCTTAAAGCCTCCGCCATACCCGTAATGCTCCAATTCATCCAGCACGGGTTGAATGGCACGCGCCTGATCCATCGCCTTACGCAGGAGAAAGTCTTGCTCCTGTTCGGTTAACTGCCGGGGTGCGGGTGATCTGCCGGCCTCGTAGGCAAAGGTTTTGAGGATTTCCAGCCCGAAGGCGTGGATGGTTGATATATTGGATTTTTGCAGCAGTCGGGCCTCGGCCATCATGCCTTCTTTCAAAAGCGCCAGGCGAATACGGGTGCGCATTTCGTTCGCGGCATCGTTGGTGAAGGTAACGGCCAGTACGCGGTCGGCTTTCACAATGCCCTGCTTTATCCAGTCCGCAAGCGTGCTCTGGATGGTATAGGTTTTACCGGCTCCTGCCCCCGCTTTAATTAGGGTAAGAGGCTGGGCAGGCAGAATGGCGGACTGGCTCATGAGTTGCCCTCCTCTTCGCGGGTAAACCGGCTAACTACCGGGTTGTCTGTTAACGCATAGGCGGTAATACCCCGGTCCTTCCAGAACTTCTCGTCAGTGTGCTCGTTAAGCTTGATGGTCCCGTTATTCAGGTCTCTAAGGCGTTCTTGCACCAACCCAACGGCCTCTGCAGATTGCGCGGTCAAGTCCGGCTCAGGCTGCACCACGTTTAATTGATCGCTCGGCTGAAGAGGCTTGTCTGTCAGTAAGGTGGTGTCGTTGAGGGTGTAGTAGCCACTCATCACCTCGCCATCTTTAGTTCTCTGCTGGAACAGCTCTCTGTAGATCAGGGTTTGTAGCTCGTACCCCTTCTCAAGCCGTTTCAGGCGGCTGCCTTGCTTGGAGCTTTTATAATCGACGATCAGGGTTTGGTTGCCGTTCGTAAGCACCGCATCGACGTAGCCTTTCAGAGGCGTGTTCCAAAGCTGCCCCTGAAGCTTCAGTTCCACACCGGAAATGGTCCAGTTCTCCTGTTGGCACCAGGCGGCGAAGTTGTTTAGAGCCCGGTAAACCCTGTTGCGCAATCGGGTGCGCTTGAGCCGCCACTGGGGAGAATCCAGAAATGACGCTTCCTCCTGAACCGCCTGATTGAACAGGCGGTCGAACAACACTTCACTCCAGACGTCCTTCTGGTGGGTCTGGAACAGCTCAAAGACTTTATGAGCGATGATGCCCTGAACGGAGATGTCCGGGGTCTTCGGTTCCCACTGCCTTGATTTTATGCCCAGGCGATACAGCAGCCACGCCAATGGGGACTGCATGAGAGTTTCCAGGCTGCTCGGAGATTCCGGTTTCGGCGTTCCATCCTGGTTGACACGTGCTTGCTGGATCAATTCCGGAGCCAGCTCCAGGTCGTTCAGTTTTGGCGATTCCAGTTGCTCCAGTTGAATGGTTGTTTTACGCAGGAGTGGGTGTTCAGCCTTGAGTACCGGTTGCTCCAAGCTTTCAGGATCGAGCGTTGCAAGGGGCTGAATGCACAGCGCCATATCCAGGAGGGTCTCGCTCGGTTCCAAGGCACCGCCCTGATGATCATTCAAGGAGCGCAAGAAGGTCACACGACGATCGGCTCTTCGCATCAACTCGGAGAATTCCTCTTCCCACCGATTCTGACTTTCTTCCACAGTGGGAATGGCAAGGCCTGAAACCGTTGCCAGCTGATCCCAGCTCTCCCGGGCGATGGGGCCAGTGGCTTCCAGCTGGTAGGCGTAATGGCCCTGGTTAAAGCCCAGTAAAAAGAGCTCTTCCACCTGGAATGGCAGAGGCTCACCTTCCTGGATGATGTTAATGGCATGCAGGTAACGAACCCGGTCTTCCTGAGTCTCCAGTGGTGCAACCGGGGTTTGCCGGATGACGTTGCTTATCTGCTCGATGAAGGGCTGGCCGCTATACAGACCCATTAGCCGGCGTGTGTTATCAAGCAAAGCCCTCATGCGCTTTTTGCCAAGACCTTTCATCTTCGGACCTTGGGTGTTTTCAGCAATCTCTTTGACCCAATCGAGCACCGCAGCTGAGCTCGGCTCTGGCGGGGTTAGAAGAAGCCGGAGCATAGCCTTCTCCTGCTCGCCGGGCTCGTTGCCAAGTGTCAGATCATCCCCTTTACCGAACCGCTCCGCCAGCTTATGACCAACCCCTGGCGCCCAAGGCATGAGCGGATTGATGATAGCGCTCATCATGGCCATCGGAATGTCTGGCTGAACAAGGCTTGTTAGGAGGTCATGAATCAGTGAGGACTGCCAGTCGAAGAAACCCGACTCCGGCCGAAGGTTGCTGGCGATTAGGCCGGCGTACTCAAAGTGTTTTTCCAGCCAGAGCTCGTAATCGCCGCCCTTGGATACGACGATGGCAATCCTCTCCGGTTTCGTACCCTGCTCGACCGCAGCCTGCACCATGGATGTGACGGCTTCTACCTCTTGAAGGTGATCACGGCAAGTGAGCCAGTGCAGGCTTTCAAGTTCCATTGGGGCTTTGTCCGAATGGAACAAAGTATTTGCGAACTGCTGAATCGGGCTATTTCCATTCTCCGGTGTTGGTGAAGAGACAAAACTGTATTTATCCGGCTCCGGCGTCACCCAGCCTTTTGTGCGAAGTATTTCCAGAACTTGGCGCTGCCAAGGGTACAAGTAGTTTTCAGGCAACCGCGGGTAAACGTAGATCGGCTCGATGCAAAGCTCTTCGTGCTCTTTGAACCATTGCTCGGCCAGTTGATCCGTGTCTGGTCGTTCTTCGAGTCGCCGAACAAGGGCAACAAGGTCATTGTAATAGCGCTGGTTACGATTGGCCGGGGAAGGTACCGCCTCGGGTCGGGCGCCGAGCGGCGAATGGTTGAGCAAAAATGTAATACCGGCTTTCAGTTCGGCAACGGTTGCAGGCTCATCCACCCGGATACTTTTGGCCCAGAACGCATTCTCCATGCCGAGGGCCTGCTCCTGCAGCGCGATGTTCCAGTCCAGCTCACTGGGCTCTATCAACCACAGTTCTGCCAGAGTCTCCAGCAGAACAGAAAAGCTGCCAACTTTGGTACCCATGGTATTTCTTTGGGCTAGCGCGTAGCGGGTTTCACTGGCTGTTAATGCATCGGGGACCAGCAAGAAGTCCATTTCTTTTCCTTATTTCAATATGCCTTGAAAGCAGTTTCTTGAAACCTGCTTAACGTTATAACCGTTCGCCTTGTTGCCGGCAAATTCGGGGCTGTTAATTCATGTAAATACATCAGGAAATCAGGTTTTTAGGCCTACATTTTTGGCCCCCCAACCCACACAAAGTTACGTTTCTTCAACGTAGATTCACCATCAAACCGGTAGGCGCAAAGCTTTCCACCATGCTTCCCGGCTACGCTGTAATCCAGGCAAGCGATATGGTCGCTGAGAGGTGCCGGCTCTCCACTCATCCAATAGTGGCCAACAAATACAGGCTTCTCTCCGTCATAGCCCGGCAGGATGTGCTGTTCAACCGGTGTGTGGGGAATTTTCTCAATCTCCTCACCGGGTACCATTGCCAAGTCACGATAAGTCAGCTCACCCGTTCGCCACCATCGGGAACGTACATCGGTTCGTTTGTTGCCCTCTTTGTCGTGAAAGCACTCCCCGTCAGGCAAGGGGATTTCCAACCCTTTGAGTAGAGTCTCAACAATGTTGAATGGCTCGCTTCCCTCGCGGCTACTGTTCACCCATGCCTCTGGCAAAAGCCGGTTATGGCTGTCCGTGTATTGTTTGGCTTTTTCCAGATACTCCGGGTGCCAGCAGGCATGGACCACCCGCAAGTTTGGTAAATCCAGGTAGATGGGCAAGGTCTTAAACCAGTCAATCATGCGGCGATGTTGCTCACTACCCTCACCAACCTGCTCAAGAAACGCTTTGTGCTGTTTCAGGTTCTTTGCAATGTGGGAACGCAGGTATTGTCCGGGCTGTTCCGGATCCTCCATGGCCCAGGCTATAGCGTTGAATTCATGATTACCCATAACCGCCAACGCATGGCCATTTTCCACCATGCTCCGAGCGATCTCGACGGTCTCAACCTGCTCCGGTCCACGGTCTACAAAGTCCCCGAGGAAAATTACTTTGCGATCGCGATGCTGCCATACACCGTTGGCTTCCCGGTAACCAAGTTTTTCCAACAATGCTTTTAGCTCGGTTGCGTATCCGTGGATGTCTCCGATCAAGTCATACAGCTCAGTGATACCTCCCTTCCAAATGTGCTACCACTGGATCCAGGCAATCGGTATGCGGGGCGCCGTCGTCGAAAAAGGACTCAGCCAGCTCCAGAACCAACGCCTGCTTCAGTGAAAACCCCTGCCGCAACCGGCCTTCGACACCCTCGCCAATACGGTCGTATTCGTCAAAACAATCGTTCTCTTTGCAGCAGGTGTTCATCGGATCGAATTCAAACAACGCTCGGGAAATCATCTCTGCTTTCAGTACGATGCTCATTCAGCCTCCTGTACGCTATGGTTCCAGTGTAAGAAGGCGTTGCGACAGAACATGTCGCCGATCCGGATTATGGTATGTTTTTGTTCCGTTGACGCAGAAGACCCGGCCTATGCCCTACCCCATTGAAGACAAACTCGTAATTGCTGTCGCTTCCAGCGCGCTATTTGATTTATCTGATTCCGACCACGTATTCCGAACACAGGGCGAAAAAGCCTATCGGAAGTACCAGGAAGCACACCTGGATGCGCCGCTTGAGAAAGGGGTAGCTTTTCCGTTCGTTCGACGGTTTCTGGCCATCAACGACCGGTTCCCGGATAAATCCCCAGTGGAAGCTGTATTGCTTTCAAGGAACTCAGCGATCACCGGCAAGCGGGTGTTTCGCTCAATCGCCCATCATGGTCTGGACATCAGCCGCGCCGCATTTTTGGAGGGCAAATCGCCTTATCCTTACATCCCGGCATTCAACGCTTCCTTGTTTTTATCAGCTAACGAGACTGACGTATTACAAGCCATCGATTACGGCCACCCCGCCGGTACCGTGCTACCCAGCCATGTAGTAGATGATAAGGACGACGCTGAATTGCGCATCGCTTTCGACTTCGATGGTGTGATTGCCGACGATGCTTCCGAGAAAGTTTATAAGGCAGGCTCCCTGGAGGAGTTTCAGGAACACGAAACCTCTCACTCACATATCCCGCACAGCCCGGGGCCGTTGGCTGACTTGTTCCGAAAACTCTCGCACCTACAAAAGCTGGAGGATCACGCCTTGGAAGCCGACCCAAATTATAAGCGTGCGCTACGAACCGGAATCGTGACAGCCCGGAATGCGCCCTCCCACGAGCGCGTGATAACCACTCTGGAACATTGGGGCGTCGACGCGAATGAGGTGTTCTTCCTCGGTGGCATGGCGAAGGTCCGGATTCTGAACGTGCTCAGGCCTCATATGTTCTTTGATGATCAGCGGTCGCATCTGGAATCAGAGGCTGGCAACATTCCAATGGTGCACATACCGTTTGGCGTGGCGAATCTATATTAATTAGGCGGGCACCAATCCATTGTAAACATCCCTGTTCCAGTTGCACCGCTGATTAGATCTCTCCAAAGCGCGCTGGAGTAACAACTGGTACCGTGTCTACGTCTCAGAGAAGGACATCAAAACTGATCTTCCTCACAAACTAGATACTCCAGCCTGTCGCTCTCCACCGCCAGCACATGAGCACAGTAGATGAATTCCCGCCAGTGCAGGCTGTCCATTGGATGCACACAGCGGCCTACAATTTCCTGCTCTTCATTTAGCATGAACTCGACCACGTCGGTAGATAGATTACGCTCCCAGGTGAGCTCGACAACTTTCTCAACGGGTAGCCTGCCCACCACCTCCGAGGGCACTGCGGGGCTTATGAAAATACACTGCCCATCGCACTCGGATAGGAAAACGGTCTGGGAGCGCTGCAATTCGCCCTCTTTGAACCAAAACCGGAGTCCGATCGTTTTGCCAGAATCGACCACATCGACCTTCAGGGCCTGTTTACCAACTTGAATTTCTTGGTCTTGCCGGAGTCGTTCGAGATGCTGAGAAACGACAGAGCCTGGCGGTCGGTATTGCTTCGGGTCGTGTCTTTCATGAAACCGATCAAGGAGCGCCGTCATATCCCTCTCGACCGTTACGATCTCATCCCCCACCAGCATTTCGGCATCATAGGCCAATCGCCAAATATTCCTGGCAGTTTGGTAAGCAAAGGTTCTATGGAGCGTGGTCCAGGACTGTTGGTGCATCAACGAAGCCAGTTCACCGTGGGATGCTATCTGGACTTGCGTGCCACGACCATCCTGGTGATCAACCACGACTCGGGCAAGGATTTCTCCAGATGCCCTGGCTGTAGTCAGCCGGACTTCCGCCATATCCGATACCTGTCCGACCAGGTCGCTGACCTTCAGGTTAACGCTCAGTGGCCAGCGACCGCGTTCACCTACACCGAGCGCTGAGGCAATCAGTTGCTTAGCCTGATCGACGTTCGCCTGCACTTGCTCTTGAGTCTCCCTGATCTGCTGTTTGAGAAAACTTAGGTGTCCCAGATCCGATCTTGGATCTGCTGGATCAAAAGGGCTCTCCAAGAATTCTCTTATCTGGGGCTCTATTCGGGTGCGATCGGCGATTTCAGATTCGGCAATCTCTTCCCTGTCTGAAGCGACGGTGTTTCCGATTTCATGGAGCGAAGCCATGTAACGATTGATGCTTTCCGAGAGTCGACGAATTTGAACGCGCTCAATGCTCTCCTTCACGTGAGGGAAACTGACCTGTATTAAGTCATCCTCTTCCGGATCACTGAAGCCTCCACGAGTGAGCCGACGCTGTGCCAACGAGCCAACACGATCAACCCGACCGTTCTTCTGTTCGATGCTTACTGGCGAGCCTGATACGCCGTAGTGGCCAACGCTGTCACAGAAGAGGTGCAGGTCTTCCCCTTCCTGAAACACGTTCGTGCTCACAAGTACCAGTGGATAACCTGGCATACGAAACTTGCGGGCCTGGGCTGAGCGTTGTCCCGGCGCATTGGTCTCGCCGGTGGCACCAATGACAGGAGCGATCGGGTTAAGCTGATTACTCAGGTAGCGGCGATATTCGTTGGTACCCAGATCAAGAATGCCTGGAAGGTTGGCTTTCAATATTGCCGGCAGCTCGTCCGCCAGCCCTTCTAGCTCACGATAGGTGGAAAACCCGGCTACTTGAGACTGTCGAGCCAGTTCCGAGACGAAATCTTTAACCCAGCCAGTGAGGACGCTGATACTGAGATCTCCCTCTCCCTGCCTCAGACGCGACACGTACAGATCAATCATGCCGTGGCCCGTGCGTAGCACCGTCGATACAAGTGCGGCATGTATATCGACGGTCCTCAGAAGCGCCTGGGTGTCCTCAGGGTCACTACACTCTGGCGTTTCAGTAAGCTTAAGAAGCAGCTTTCCTAAACTTGGCAGGATTTGCCCCCTCAGCTCATCACTGGCTTCCAGTTCAGAAAACAATGTTGGTAAGCAGAGCTGCTCCCGAACGTCCTGGGGACTAAGTGGAACACCGCCTTCCTGCACTTTCTGATAACTGAGAGAAGCCTGGAGATGATCTCGAAGTGGCGCAAAAGCTAAATGTCCCAGCTGGTTGACCCAAGCATCCAGGAAGAACAGTTGCGACAGCCTGAATTTCCGGAGGTACTCCTGCGCCTGAACGGCTCCAAGATCAGTAAGGGACGTTTCGGATGCAGCCGCCATACATTGCTCGATAACTTGGCGTAGATCCAAACCGCTGAAAAAGCAGATGAGCTGTGCCCAATTCACCTCTAACAAAGGGCTGGCGAGGCGCGTGGGTTGGGAAAGGCTTTGTCTCACCTGATCCGGCGTTAAAAGATCCCCCCAGTTCTTCTGTTTTTGAGGCTTTGGCGCGTCGCCTCGGAAGAACCAGTTAAAAAGGTTGTCGTTCTTGGGTGGCTGCCGGAGTTCGGCCTCTCCAGTGCTGCCCTCCTCCGCTTGGCCTTCGTCTATGCGCTCGTCCCTGAATCGGCTGATTTCATGGTATTCGCTGATCACGCCTTGCATAGAGCTCAGTGCTTTCGGGCAATCTTGCAGGCGTGACTTCAGGTAATTGGCCAGCCAATCGTCATAGCATTCATCGAGCTTCTGCTTGAGTTCTTTAACGCTTTTCACCCGCCGCACGAATACAAGCTGTTTGCGATTTTCCAGAAAAACCGCATTGGCCAACTGCTTTGCAACGGTGTCCATTTTTGGGTGTGGCAGTGACCGCCCGAGGTTTGCATTTACATAGCTGTCGACAATGGCGCCAACCACGTTCCGGTCCTGGGCATCGCGTCCTCTATCATCTGGATCTTCACTATCGAACTCCACCCGAGGGGAGCGAGTGGTTTCACCGTAACTCTCGAAAGATGCAAGCATCCCCATTTGGAAGGACGGAGAGCCATGCTTGTGTCCAAGTGCATCGCCAACCTTCTTCTGAACCAGGGCCGTGACCAGCTTCTGCTCATCCGTTTCCAGTTCAATCGCTGCCTTTTGCCCATCGCGCCACTCCGCACGGTACATATTGCGGGTGTATTCTTTGTCGCCGATTTTCAATCGGTTTAGGCGACGCACCATAAACCGGGCAATCTCTGTTTTGTCCGTTACAGACTGGGCGTTCCTCAGCAGGCCGTCCTTTCCTACCAGAGCAAGCTGGTTCCGTAGCTGTTCCAGGTTACGGTCGTAAGGCGTGGCCGAGAGCAGCAAGGCATTGCGTACGCGACGCTGAAAAGGGCTGTCCTCAGGGTTTTGGTTTTGATAGAAACCCAAGACCTGAGAAAGTACGCGGTTTCGGTCGCTGCTCTCGAAATTGTGTTTGAAATTGTGGCTCTCGTCGATAACCACCAGATCAAAGATGGGCAGCACGTAATTCAGGGCCCGGGCGAACTCGTCTTTTACCCCACGGTGAGTAGGATCGCCAATTGGTACCGAAAACGCCGGCAACATTTTCTGCAGTTTCTTGCGCTGCTCATTCCAGCTTCTGATTGCTTCCTCATCATGCTCATCGGCGGCTTTTTTCAAGCCAAAGCTGAAACTCCCGTTACGAACGAAGAAGTCAGCATAGAAGCCGGAGGCCGCTGTGCGGATTAGGTCTTCCAGGCTATCGCATTTGGCCACAGGGGCAGCCGGCTTTCCCTCCGGAGTGCGCACTCGGTAGCTAGTTTCCGTCCATAAACGGCGTGTTTTCAAGGTGACCCACCCAGCCAGGTGAGTCAATTTGTCTATTTTCGCCGACTTTATGCCGACTGCATCGCAGTTTGCAGGCCTGCGTCAC
>NZ_JASSVN010000019.1:0-72498 GCF_030540945.1 Marinobacter sp. SS8-8
CCTGCCGGCCTACTCACCAGAGCTGAATCCGGATGAGTCCGTCTGGGGGTATATCAAATACCACCATGTCGGAAAGCAGGTTATTAATAACAAAGAGCAACTCAAGGAAATTGTTTACCGGTAACTGCGACGTTTACAGAAGTTACCAGCACTATTGAAATCATTTTTTAGGCATCCTGACCTGGCTTACATATTAAATTAATGTTCGCTTACTTTATTTCGGATTAGTAATTCTGGGACGGGGCAGAGGCTTTCTGCGAGGTTTTGGTATCCCCTGCAGGAAATAACTCTATGTCCAAAATCGACATCAGGAGTCCTGCTTGTCCCTAGCATTCATTCGGTCAATGAGCCAGCAGCGGACTTCTTCGTAGACGTAGAAAGCTGGGGCCTGCTGGGAGTTGCCATCTTTAATCGGCTTGGGGAAGCTGGGGTCACGCTTACGAAGTTCGTAGAACCCACTACTGGAGAGATCGAGCATCTCCATCAGGGTTTTCTGGCGGATAAGGATTTTTTGAATCTTTCTGGACATAAGTGTCGCTCCTGAATTTGTTAAGAACGACACCTATATTATTAACGCTTTGAGCACTTGTGTCGGGTCTAATTTCGCAAAAAGACGATTTAGACGAGCGCGGCCAACTTTAAGCAGCGATGTTTTGGGAGGCGTCACCCGGCCGGTAGCGCTGCATGGCCTGAATAACACGTTGCTCGAAATCCGCTCTCTTGTCTTCTGTGAGCCCTTCTCTGAGGGTATCCAGATAGTCCGCATACCATTGCATCATGACCCGACGTGCTTCCAGGTAACCGGCCTGGTTGTATACCCCCGCCACGCCGGGCATCTTATGGGAGAGCTGAGCTTCAATGTGGAAATGGTACCAGCCATGCTCATGGAGGAGGGTAGAGGCTGTGTGACGAGAACCATGGCCGGTCAAACGCCCTTTATAACCGATTCCACGAAGCATCTTGTTTATTGAGTCTGTTGGCATGGTCGGGTTCTTTGGCCCGATGCAGGGAAACAGATAACGAGACCGACCTGTCATTGCCTTAAGCTCGCTCAGCAGGGCCACAAGCTGAGTGGAGAGCGGAACGATGTGCTGTTTTCTGTTTTTCATGTTTCCGTCTGGAACAACCCAAAACGCCTGGTCCAGGTTTACGTGAGTCCACTCTGCCTTAACGACCATTCCGGGCCGTGATGCGGTTAGCAGGATCATTTTCGTCGCTATCTGGGTTTGCTTCCGTGCAGTGGAGCATCCCAACGCTCTCAGGAAATTAGGCAGCTCTGGTTCCAAAAGGTGAGGATAGGACGTTTTTGAGCCTCGCCGTGTGGCGATATATCCGAGTTCCGACGCAGGGTTGTTATCGCAGATTCCGCGACCAATGGCATAGCGAAAAATCTGATTCAATGCTTGACGCACTTTTTTGCTTTTGTCGAGGGTTCCCGCCAGTTCGATCTTATGCTGCAGGTCTGCGCACTGCTTCGGTGTAATCTGTCTGATCGGGATGTTTCCGAGCTCAGGCAAAATGTCATTATCGAGATATCCACGCATCTGATTAGCAGTTTTTTGTGCGTAGCCTTCATCTACCTTTTTACTATGCCAGTACTCGCAAGATTCGGAGAAAGGATGCTCAATCAGCTCCTTCCTCGCTGCATCTTCAGCGCGACGAACCTCTCGGGGATCCTTCCCATCCGACACAAGCGCCTGAATGAGGTCGGCATGTTTTCGGGCAAGCTTGGCGCTCACAGCCGGATAACCACCAACACCCATCCAGCTCCATTTTCCATCAGGCCTCTTGAATCTGACTTCCCAGCGCTTCGATCCGTTGGCAGCCACGGTGAAATGAAGCTGGTTTGAACCGTCCTTGATCCGGTAAAGTTTGTTTTCAGGTTCAAGACTCCGCAGCACCGTCTCGGCGAGGGGAGTTCTTTTGATTTCATGACGCTTCATTGCGATCCCTGTATTTGTATGGCTGAGTTCGCCTTTGAAATTACCATACAAATCGCTATACACAACGGGGCCCGACGTGCCGGGATCTATAAAGACGTATAAGGATAGGAATGAGCCTCAAGGCATTGATAAAAAAGGCTTTAATGGAGGTACGAGGGCGTAGAAGGATAGTGGTTTGGAGCGGGTGAAGGGAATCGAACCCTCGTATGCAGCTTGGGAAGCTGCCGTTCTACCATTGAACTACACCCGCAAAACAATGGCCGCGTGAGCAATATAAGCGGTCAGCCCGGTTATGGGCAAGCATTCTATCTGGAGACTAAATGGACCCCATCCTGACCCTGCTCGGTGCCCTGATGCTGGTCATCAGCATTGTGCTCAGCCCGCTTTCCAGCCGGGTGGGTATGCCTGTGCTGCTGATATTCCTGATCGTGGGCATGATGATGGGCGAGGACGGCCCGGGCGGAATCGAGTTCGATGATTTTGAACTGGCGTTCCTGATCGCCCATCTGGCGCTGGGTGTCATCCTTCTGGATGGTGGCATGCGCACCCGGGCCGAGACCTTTCGTGTCGGCCTGAAACCCGCCCTGGTGCTGGCGACGCTCGGTGTGGCCATGACAGCCGGAGGTGCAGCGGTTGTGGCCTGGTGGGTGTTCGACCTGCACTGGCTGACTGCGCTGTTGGTCGGCGCCATCATTTCCTCCACCGATGCCGCCGCGGTATTCTCCCTGCTTCAGGGCCGCGGCCTGCACCTGAACGAGCGGGTCAGTGCCACCCTGGAAATCGAATCCGGCAGCAACGATCCGATGGCCATTTTCCTGACCCTGATGATGGTTACCCTGATCGGCAGCACCGGCGACCAGACCGGCTGGTCGGCCCTGGTCATGCTGGTCAAACAGTTCGGAATTGGAGGCATAGCGGGCATTCTTGGCGGCTTTGCCGTAGTGGAACTGGCCAACCGTATTCGCCTGACACCGTCCCTATACCCCTTGCTGGTAGCTGCCGCGGGAATCTCGGTATTCTCCGCCGTCAACGCCCTGGGCGGCAGTGGTTTTCTCGCCATTTACCTGACCGGCGTAGTGATTGGCAACCGCCGTGTGCGGATGATGCCGATGATCCTTCAGGTCCACGATGGCCTGGCCTGGCTGGCACAGCTTTCCCTGTTCCTGATACTCGGCTTGCTGGTCAGTCCGTCCAGCCTGATTCCACTGGCCGGTGGCGGCCTGATACTGGCGCTGGCACTGATTTTCGTGATTCGCCCACTCACCGTCATGCTCACCCTCTGGCCTTTCGCCTTTAACCGGCGGGAGCTGGTTTTTATCAGTTGGGTTGGCCTGCGGGGGGCGGTTCCGATCGTTCTGGCCCTGTTCCCGATCATCGCGGATCTGCCGGAGGCACAGCTGGTGTTCCACGCGGCCTTCTTCATTGTCCTGGTTTCCCTGCTGGTTCAGGGAACCACTATGGCGCCGCTGGCTCGCAAACTGCGCCTGGAGGTTCCCGCCGGAGAGGGCCCTTACCGCCGGCTACCCCTGGATGCCCCTGCGGCGGGTGACCACGAACTGATGCTGTTTCCCCTGCGCGGTAAGAGCTGGGAGACACCGCGCCGTCTGAGCCAGCTGCGATTTCCGGAAAACACGGCGGTGGCCGGCGTTTTCCGCAATCGGGTCTGCCTGCAACCGAAAGGCGATCTGGAAGTGGCCAGTGGCGATATGGTGGCCATGTTTGCCACGCCCGGCGTATTGCCAGAGCTCGGCAAGGCCCTTAGCGGCCGCCATGCACCGAAATACCTTGCCGAGCGGGCATTCTTTGGTGATTTCGTTCTCAATGGCGATGCCCTGCTGGGGGACGTGGAGCAGGTCTACGGCATCGAGTTCGACGAACTGCCCCCGGAACTGTCCCTGGCCGAATGCTTCGCCAGACGGACCAAGGGGCACCCGGTTGTTGGGGATATCGTAACCCTTGGGCCGGTCACACTGGTTGCCAGGGCCACCAATGCCGACCAGGTGACCAAGGTGGGTCTTAAGATGGACAGCTCACAAAACAGCTGAGCGACGAATCGGATCGCTAAAAAAGTTAACAAAACCCCTTAACAGATCGCTGACAGGCTATGGTATAAAACGCCTGTATAAAGATTAATCATTGGTAAGTTAACGATATGCTGATTACTCGCGCTGCTTCCTCCGCCCTGGTCCTGTTCTGGCTGGCAATGGCACCTCAGGCTATGGCCGCGGAGTTGCTGGTCAAAGCCGACACCCGGATGCCTGCGAAAACCGCATACACCCCCGTTGATATCCAGGGTGTCAGCAAGGTCGTGGTTCGCAAGGGTGAACGACGCCTTTACCTCATGAGCGGGGATCAGGCAGTGCGCAGTTATCGCATTTCCCTGGGCGACAATCCGGAAGGCCATAAACTGTACGAGGGTGACGAACGGACCCCGGAGGGCGACTACACCCTCGACTGGCGCAACGCCGAAAGTGATTTCTACAGATCCATCCACATTTCCTACCCCAGCGAGCGAGACCGGGAACTGGCCTCTGCCTGGGGGCTGGATCCCGGTGGCAGCATCATGATCCACGGCTTGCCAAACGGCAAGGAAGACATGGCGTTTGCCTACCGCGGCCTGGACTGGACCGACGGCTGCATTGCCGTTACCAACGAAGATATGGACGAAATCTGGCAACTCGTGTCCAACGGTACCCCGATCAGCATTCATCCCTGAAGAAAGCCTGGCAACAGTATTAAGTTGTTGTCATAGGCTAAGAATATTTACCTATCCTGAGTTAACATTCTGCCTTACAGTGTTTTACACTGTTTAACGACTCCGGTAGTCATTGCCTATTGCGCCTATCGGGCAGGTTGACAGGAAGTCGTCTATACTGGTTCTCGAATCACAGGAAATAACTCGACCAATAAGGGGATTTACAATGCGTAAACTGATGATCGCCGGGCTTGCACTGGCCACTGTTCTGACCGCTGGCTGTGCCACAACGGATCAGGGTGCCGTCGACGAAGCAAATGCAACAGCAAGCTCCGCTGAGAGCACTGCTAAAAATGCACTGAGCACCGCGAACAGTGCGGCCGGCACTGCCCGCTCTGCCCAGCAGACCGCGCAGGAAGCACTGGCGGCAGCCAAGGCAGCTCAAAGAGCTGCTGACGAAGCAAACGAGCGTGCCAAGCGTATGCTCGAGCGTTCAAGCATGAAGTAGGGCTTACGCCGATGATACTGAAAAGGCCGGATTTTCCGGCCTTTTTTATGCCTCTGGCTCCGGCTTTTGAGGTGACACCGGTTTGTTCTCCTTCAGGAACGTCGTCATTAACTCCATCGGCAACGGGAAAACGATGGTGGCACTATTGGTATTACTCATGTCCGCCAGCGTCTGCAAGTACCGAAGCTGCATCGACCCCGAATTCGCTGACATCACATTCGCCGCTTCTACCAGTTTCTTCGACGCCTGCAATTCGCCCTCGGCGTGGATAACCTTGGCCCGCCGCTCACGCTCGGCCTCCGCCTGACGGGCAATGGCACGAATCATGGATTCGTTCAGGTCCACATGCTTGATTTCCACATTGGCGACCTTGATGCCCCACTCCTCGGTCTGGGAATCGATGATCTCCTGAATGTCCGAATTCAGCTTGTCCCGCTCCGAGAGCATTTCATCCAGATCATGCTTGCCCAGCACCGAACGCAGTGTCGTTTGCGCCAGCTGGCTGGTGGCGGAGTTGAAATCCTCGACCCGGATAATGGCCCGCTCGGGATCCACAACACGGAAGTACAGTACGGCATTTACCCGCACCGTCACGTTATCGCGGGAGATAACGTCCTGGCTGGGGACGTCCAGGGTGATCACCCGCAGATCCACCCGGACAATCTGCTGAATGCCCGGAATAACAATGATCAGCCCCGGGCCTTTAACGCCCTGGAACCGCCCGAGGAAGAACACAACGCCACGCTCATACTCCGGCAGAATCTTGATGGCCGAAGCGAGAATCAGCAGTATCACCACCGTGGGTGCCAGATAGGGAATCAGATCGCCAATCATACGGCCTCCTTGTATTGCCGTTACTTTGTCTGCCGGGTCAGCCGTTGTCCGGAATGACCCTGACGGTTACCGTTAAACCCTCGATTGCTGTAACACGGACCCGTTCGCCCTCTTTGACGGGCTCTTCGCTGATGGCATTCCAACGCTCTCCGCTGAGACGGACATGGCCACGGTAATAGCCATAGTTTCCCGAGAATTCATCCAGTGCCACGCCTTCCTCATGGGTAAGCTGTTCGGCACCACTGACCGGAGGCCGTCGACGCAGACCGATAAACCGGGTCACCGTCCACAAGATAAACCCGGCAGCCACCACCGCAGTGCCTCCGATGGTCGGCAGAGAGATATCCCGGTGGCTGCCGTCCATCAGGATGATCGAGCCGGTCACAAAGGCGACAATTCCGCCAACCCCCAAAATTCCGAAGCTGGGCACAAAGGCCTCACCCACGATAAATGCCAGCCCGAGCAGAATCAGCGCCAGACCGGCGTAATTCACCGACAGCACCTGGAAGGCGAAAAGCGCAAGAATCAGGGAGATGGCGCCAATCACGCCGGGTACCACGGCACCGGGGTTGGCCAGCTCGAAGATGATGCCGTAGAAGCCGATAATCATCAGGAAATAGGCAACGTTCGGATCGGTAATCACCGACAGCAGGCGAGTGCGCCAGTCCGGCTGGGATCTGACGATTTCCAGATCGGCGGTTGCCAGTGACATATCACCCGAGGCCATGCGAACCTTTCGGCCATCCACCTGCTGAAGCAGATCCCGGAGGTTCGGGGAGACCACATCGATGACATTCTTTTCCAGCGCCTCGGCGGCACCGAGATTCACTGCTTCCCGAACCGCTTCCTCGGCCCAGTCGGCATTGCGACCGTGACGCTCAGCCAACCCGCGAATGTAACTGACGGCGTCCTCCAGCACCTTGCGCTCCATGGCGGTACCGCCACGACGTTTGCTGCTCTCTTCCCCGGAATTTTCTTCGGCTGCAGGCGACTCAACTCCGGGCTCAGCGCCTTCCCGGGCATCAGTGTCTTCGGGCGCAGGTTCACTGGCCGGCTCCTGACTTCCCGGCAGCCCGCCCATCTGCACCGGCGTTGCCGAACCCAGGTTGGTCGCCGGTGCCATGGCGGCGATGTGACTGCCATACAGAATGTAGGTCCCGGCGCTGGCGGCCCGGGCACCCTGGGGCGAGACATAGGTGGCCACGGGCACTTCCGAGGCAAGAATGACCTTGATGATGTCCCGCATGGAGTTCATCAGGCCGCCGGGTGTGTCCATTTCGATAATAACGAAGCCGGCGCCTTCGGACTCAGCCCTGCGGATGCCGCGGGTAACATAGTCCATGGTCGCGGGGCCGATGGCACCCTCAACGGTGAGTACCAGGGCGATGCCGGACGACTTCTGCTGGGCAAGGACCTGATGCGCCAGAGAAGCCAGTGCCAGAAGCACAGCGGTCAACAGCACCAGGGCACTGAGCCGCAGACGGGGCGGATTCTGTGATCGCATGGGACGGTGTACCTGCATAACGCCTCCCCGGATGCGGAAAAAATTCAGAATATTCGGGCGAGCACCGAAACCGGCAGACGCCGAAGCAAAAAACTGATCGGGGTCCAGGGCCAGGCGGGTACAAAACACTCATCCCTACCCGATTCAATCGCCTTGACCATGGCCCTGCACCCTGTTCCTGCATCAACAATGAAGGGCGTGTTGCGGACTTTCTCGTTGATCTCGGTTCGAATATACCCTGGGTACAGTGTAGTCACCTTTATCGGGGATTTCGCTTTGGCCAGCTCGACCCTGAGCCCTTCGGACAGAGATGCGAGCCCGGCCTTGGTTGCCGCATAGGTGTTGACATTGCCCGGTAACCCCCGAACCGCTGTGACCGAGGATACGGTGACCAGATGGCCCCGGTTCTGTTGCCGGAAGATTTCCATGGCCGCTTCCATCTGGGCGAGCGCCGCCAGGAAATTGGTCTCCGCCGTCTGCCGGTTGGCATCGAACTTGCCCGTGCCCAATGGCTGCCCCTTGCCGATTCCGGCGTTGACAATAATCCGGTCCAGTCTACCGAACTCGTCCCGAAACGCCCTGAATACCGAAAACACCTGATCATGATCGTTCACATCCAGAGCCCGAAGACTCACCGCAATGCCCGGGTACTCACCGCCAAGTTCCGCCTTGAGTTTCTCCAGACGGTCAGTGCGCCGGGCGCACAGGGCCAGATTGTCACCGCGGGCCGCGAATTCGCGGGCCATGCCTTCCCCCAGGCCGGAACTGGCGCCGGTAATCAGAATGGTTTGACTCATGGACACTCCCTGTTTTTCGTTGTTGCCGGGGACTGGACGGAGCGGAGACTCCCCTTCAGAAGTAAAGCCGCTGCGCCGGTTCGCCCGCGGATTCTGGCGTCTTCCCGTCAACGGTCCTGTCCGCGGCCATCCGGGTAACCCGTTCACCAATCATGGTGGGCAGGCCATCGGCCTGATCCACGGCAAGCTCAATGGCACTGCGCTTCACCTCTACCCCCGGATGGCTTGCCCGGAAAGACTCAACTTCGGCAAACACCTGCTGCCACAGGCGGTCCCGGTCCTGACTGCTGTAGTCCTCATGGGGGCGGTGCACTTCCAGCCAGACCTCGTCATCGGAAAACCCGATCTTGACGGCATCATGCACTACCTGAACCGGCGTGCCCTTTGCAACCTGGTAAACGAACCTTGAAATGTCTTCGTTGTACATCCGGAAACAACCGTGGCTGACGGGCATACCCACACCAAACTTTTTGTTGGTGCCGTGAATCAGATAACCCTTCTCACTCAGCAACAGGGCATGACTACCCAGGGGATTCTCCGGACCGGGGGGGATCATCCGGGGCAGGTAATCACCAGATGCCTCGTACTCGGCCCGGATACTGGCCGGCGGGTACCAGGCCGGTGACTCCAGCGGCATGGTGACTTCCGCATCGGTCAGGGGTGACGGATTTTCCGCGGTACCCACTCCAACCGGATAAACCTGCACGCCCTGGCCGGTAAAATAATAGAGGCGATATTCGGCCAGATTAATGACAATTCCCTCACGCCGGGCATCCGGCAAAACGTACTGGCGCGGCAGCGTAATGGTGGTGCCTTCCCCGGGCAGCCAGGGGTCGACGCCGGGATTGGCCTTCACCAGTTCCAGATAGCCCAGAGCCAGGCGGTTGCCAATAGCCGCAAAGGTATCCTCGTAACGGGTTTCATAGACTCCCAACTGTCCCGCCACATCGCCCTCGACTGGAAAGGTCGGAACACGGGGGCTTCTGTCCGGCGCTTCCGGGCTTTCGGGATCGCCGGCATTCTCTCTACCCTGTGCAGACCCACTCTCTTCAGGCTCCGCAGCCTGAAGTGCCGGCAGCATCAGGGACTGTGCCAGGAAAAACACCACTAAAGATCTCAACCACATACACAAAGTTCCGAAAGCATCAGGGGCACCTGGGTAATGACAGCAGGTACCTTCAGGAGTTCACAGGAGTTCATGTAGGTTGTCCATACCGTGGCCAGCGCGAGCGCAATAAACCGAACGCTCGCGCCAAATCGCGCTGTGGCCAGGGACAACCGTTCCATCAACCAACCTCCGTTATATTAACCGGTATGTTGGCTGGCAGCATCCCCACCGTGACTACCGGGATAACCCAGCCGGTCTGGCTGACACAAGCGCCGAGCACGACTGTCGCCACCGGGTCCTGTCACCGGTTTGCGCTATGGAAACTAACCGCGCATCCGCCATACCGGTACCGCTGCGACCGCCACAAACACCGCCACCAGCCACCAGGCCCAGTGGAAGGCGTTAATTGTGGGCATTCCCGCACTGTGCTCACCAAACTCAATGGTCAGCGCCACCAGGTTGACACCGAAGGCGCCGCCCAGCTGTCGCATGAAATTCAGGGTACTGGAGCCGGCCCCCAGCTCCTGCGCCTCCAGCGGATTTAGGGCACCCGTTGACAGTGCCGGAAGCATAAAGCCGATACCGATCCGGCCCAGCACTGCCCACAGGGCCAGCCAGCCAAAGGCCAGATCCAGATCCGAAAGGGCAAACAGCGCCGCCGACAGGGCAAATACCGCGATGCCGAAGATAACCAGCTTGCGGGCGCTCTGCTTGTCCGCCAGACGGCCCGCCAGGGGGAAAACCATGCCCAGGACAATGCCGGCCGGCAACATCAGCAACCCGGCTTCTGTTGCCGTGAACCCCAGGGCAGTCTGTACGAACAGGGGGGTCAGGTAGGTGGATCCGAACAGGGCAAGGCCCAGTGCCATGGCCCCCAGGCAGGCATAGAGAAAGGCCGGCTTGCGCAGCAGGCCAATGTTCACCAACGGGTGCCGGATGCGCCGCTCCCGGAAAATGAAGAGCGACAGGATTGCTATCGCCAACAGTACCTCAGCCACAAGCCATGCCTGCTGTCCGTCCGCCTGCTGCAGTCTGTTCAGAGTGTCGAGTGACAGTGCGATGGTAAAACCGAGCAACGCCAGGCCGGGAAGATCAAACGGGTAGGGTGCCGGCCGCGACACTGGCAGAGGCAGAAAGCGCCATGCCATCAGGACACCCACAAGCGTCACCGGAGCCGGCGCAAACATCACGTATCGCCAGCTCAGCTGATCCACCAGAAAGCCGCCCAGTACCGGACCCAGGGCCGGTGCCAGAATCACACCCATGCCGTAGATGCCCATGGCCTGACCGCGCCGGTTCCGGGGAAAAATACGGAACACCAGGTACATCCCCATGGGTTGCATCAGACCGGCCATGGCACCCTGGCCAATCCGCGCGGCAATCAACTGGCCCGGCGAGCTGGCAAACCCGCCGGCCAGGGAAATCAGCGTGAACAGGAACATGGCCGTGGCCAGGGTTTTTCGAACCCCGAAATGGTCCAGCAACCAGGAGGAAGCGAGCATGGTGGCGGTCATGGCGGCGATGAATCCGGTTGCCAGCCAGTGCACCTGGCCCTGACGGATACCGAACTCCACCATGATGTCGTGAAGCGCCACGTTGACCACAGTGGCGCTGAGAACAGTGGCCATGGTGCCCGTAACCACCGTAGCCAGTGCCAGCCAACGCCAGCGATCCCCGTAGCGTGCCTTCAGGCCCTCAACCGAGTTATCAGCCAAGGATTACTTCTGCTTTTCAGCGTTTTCCAGGATTTTGTGGAAGACCTCGACGGTACACTCGATCTCTTCGTCGCTGATGCCCTCAAGCATTTCCTCCCGAAGTACCTCGGCTCGCCCGGAAAGCTCATCCATAAAGGCACGGCCAGCGCCCGTCAGGTGCAGGCGGCGGGCCCGGCGATCTTTCGGGCAGGGCCGGCGTTCAATCAGCCCCTGCTGTTCCAGGCTGTCCAGCAGCCGAACCAGGGTCGGATTCTCGATCGCCATGAGGCTCGCCAGTTCACGCTGGGTCAGGCCTTCACCGCCCTTCTCAAGATACACCATGGTGCTCCACCGCGCCTGGGTGACGCCAAGATCCTTCAGGCGCTCATCCAGCATTTTTCTCCAGCGGCGGGTAACCCGGGCTACCGCAAAAGGAAACTGCTCTCTCATTTGTCGTCACTCCGTGCAAAGGCACAAGTTCAAGCCTTCGGAAAGACTGGCCAATAGACCACATTATTGGAAAGTTACCAATAGTATGCTAACCATTGCAATAAAAACAGATGCGGAAGCAAAAACAAAATCGGGGAAAACCGATAGCTGCGTCAGCCGGCCTGACGCAGCTCATCCTGCATCTCATCGACTTCAGGAGACTGGTGGAACTCGGTATTCCGTGGATCCAGCCCGGTAAGCACCGGAGATGCTTCCGGCATGGCCGGCACAAAGTGCTCCTGATCTTTCACCGCAACATCCTCGGTATGACTGATCCGATAGCTGATGATAACCGCCAGCACCAGCAAAAACCCGGCATTGCCCAGAAACAACCCTTTCGGCCCAAGCAGGTTAATCAATTCGGCCATGGTGACCGGCCCGATCACACTGCCAACACCGTAACTGAGCAGCAGCGTGGCGCTGGCAGCAACAATGCGGGTACTCTCCATGCGGTCATTGGTGATCGCCACCGCAATCGGATACAGAGTGGCGGAGAGTCCGGTAAACAACCCCACCAGCAGCGTCAGCAACCAAAGGTCAGACGCCCCCAGAACCCCGATACCGCCAGCCGCGGAGGCGGCAAGCACCGCCACCCAGAACATCACCCGACGACGGTCAAACCGGTCACAGAGCCGGCCCAGTGGCCAGGCCAGTATCATCGCAGCCACGATGGCACTGGCCATGAAAGTGGAGGTTCTGGCAACGTCCAGCCCGACCAGCGTGGCGTAAACCGGGCCGAGGGCATAAAAGCCGCCAATCATGATGCCACAGACCAAAGCACCGGCGACGCCGGTGAAGGACTCACGGGCCAGAGTAAAGATGGAGATACGCTGTACCTGTTCAATCACCGGTGCTTCCATGCGGGTCATGGCCAGCGGAACCAGAGCCAGCGTCAACAGAATCGCAGCAATCGAGAAGGGCATGAAGCTGGCCGGGTCGCCGATATTGACGATTAGCTGGCCACCGGCGGCCGAGAGATAAAATACTATCTGGTAAACGGCAAACAATGCGCCCCGGTTGGCGTTGGTTGCCCGGCTGGAAAACCAGCTCTCGATAACAACCAGAACCCCGGCAATGCTGAAACCGGAAAGCACTCGCAGTGCCGCCCAGAAAATCTCGGAAATGGCCATCGGATAGAGCAGGGAAGTCACGGCGGCAATCGCAGCCAGCACCGCAAAGGCACGGATGTGGCCAACACGACCGATAATCCGGTGGACATAGAGGGTGCCAAGCACAAAACCGATGGAGTAACAGACCAGAATCCAGCCGATAATATCTGGCGATACAGCCTCAATGCTGAGACGGATACCCACCAGGGTCATCAGGAACGCATTGCCGCTGACCAGCAGAATGATGCTCAGAATCAGGGCAGACAGGGAGGCGACCATTCGGGTCATTACAGCAGCTCCGGGCGTTTCAGGATATGTCGGATTGGATGAAACTAAAAGTAGCAAGCACCGGACTTTGCCGGCCAGGTATTAGATCAGGAGCCTGAAGCGAAACCACTAAGCAGTTCCCGAAACCCGATAACTGCGTCACAAAAGCCTGCAAGGGCCGCTATATTGCTGTTTAACAGAGTTTTACATTAATGTGCCGTAACAGACCCTGCGTGCCGGAGCGGGTAACATGAAATCAAGCTATTCATTGGATCATGAGCGCCTGGTTATGAAAAAAACGGACTGGCCCATCCGCTGGGATCTGCTGCTTCGCTACCGACTGATTGAAACCATTGCCCTGTGGGAAGGTCGCCTGACCACCAACCACATCTGTCACAGCTTTGGCATTGGTCGTCAGCAAGCGTCCAAGGACATCAATACCTACCTGCGTGAGCTGGCGCCCGGCAATCTGGTTTATGATCGCCACCTGAAGGGCTATGTGCCAGCCGCGAAATTTCGACCGGTGGTTACCCGGGGACTGGTGAACGAATACCTGGACCTGCTTGCCCGCCAGCAAAGCCTGAGCAACACCTTTGAGTCCCTGAACATCGGCCTGCCCGACAGCGCCCTTGTCCAGGGTCCCAACCGGGTGATTGCGCCGGAAACCATGCGGGCGGTGGTTACCGCAACGCGGCAGGGCCGACAGCTACGGGCCGGCTACGCGTCCCTGAGCCGGCCGGAAGCCGTGGAAAGCATCCTTGAACCACACACCCTGGTTTGTGCCGGCAACAGCTGGCACCTAAGGGCCTGGTGCGATTCAAACCGGGAATTCCGCGACTTCGCCCTGAGCCGTTTCCGCGCCTCCCCGGAAGCTCTGAGGTCAAGGGCAAAACATACCCGCGAGCAGGACGACGACTGGAACCGCGAAGTTACCCTGGTGGTGACACCGGATCAGCGCCTGACCGAGGCCCAGCAACAGATTATCGCCAGGGACTACGGCATGGAGCATGGCCGGCTGGAGATCGATACCCGTGCTGCCCTGGCACCCTACGTGCTGTCACGCCTGGGGATTACTTTCGATAACCAGCACCCGGACCCTCTGGTGCAACAGCTTGAACTGGCCAACCCGGATCAGCTTGGTTTCGGCAGCAACGGCAGAATCCGGCTGTGGTGCACCGGCCACAGCTATTTCTGCTGTCCAGGGCGATGGCCCTGCCTCTGCCCTCACCGGCCAGACGGTGACGGTGGAGGGCATTGTTACCCAAGACTCCCGTTCAAACGGCGGATTTGGCGGCTTCTACCTTCAGCAGGCAGACCACCAGACCGACAACAACCCGGCCACCTCTGAAGCGGTTTTCGTCTATACCAATCGGGATACCGGAAAACCCGGCATGCGCCTGCGGGTAACCGGCAAGGTCAGGGAATTCCACGGACTGACCGAACTGGTCGCCGTGCAGAGCATCCGGATGTGCGGCCAGGAAGCTCAGCCGGAGCCGGTCACCATCGAGCTGCCCTGGTCCAGGGACCCTGAGAGCCTGGAAAACATGAGGGTGACCTTCCGCTACCCCCTGACAGTGGTGGATAACTACAACCTCGCGAAATACGGCGAACTGGCATTGGCGGCATCGGATCAGCTCCAGCCCACCGAATACCTGGCGCCCGGACAGCAGGCGCACCGGCTGTCCGCCAACCACCGGCAGAACCGGGTGTTGCTGGATGACAACCGGTCCCAACGGGACCCCAGGCCGGTCCCCTGGCCGCCAACAGGCCTGTCGCCCGCAGCCACCGTGCGGGCCGGTGATCAGATCGACGGACTCGCTGGCATCCTCGATTTCCGCTTTGATGCCTGGCGAATCCAGCCGGAGAAAGAGCCCCGGTTTCTCGCGACCAACCCGCGCAAAACGGCGCCTCCCCGTCCGCCAGGCGATACTGTGCGAGTGGTGGCCCTGAATCTCGGAAACTTCTTCAACGGAAATGGCCAGGGCGCAGGCTTTCCCACCCCGCGGGGCGCTGCAACCCGGGCTGAGTTTCGCCAACAGCAACAGCGCCTGATTCAGACTCTCCAGGCGCCGGACCCGGACATCCTGGCGGTTGCCGAACTGGAAAATGACGGTTATGGCGCCGCCAGCGCAATCGCCGGGCTGGCCCGTTTTCTCGGCAGTCAGTGGGAATTTGTCAGCACCCCGGGTAACGACGGCGGCGACGAAATCCGTACCGCCCTGCTATACCGCCGCGACCGGATAGCACCCATCGGTTTACCCGTACGCCTGACCGAGGGTGTCTTTCGATCCGGAGGTCGGCCCCCTCTGGCACAGGATTTTCGCCGTACTGACGGTGAGCAGGCGGTCAGGGTTGTTGTCCCTCACCTGAAATCGAAATCCTGCCGGGGCGCCGTGGGCGAAGATCAGGATCAATCCGACGGGCAGGGTTGCTATACCCACCGGCGGGTTGCCGAAGCCAGGGCCCTGGCCAACTGGCCCGGCGCCTTTTCCCGGGACCCCCGATCCGCCGGAACCCTGATTGTCGGCGATCTCAACAGTTACGCCCGTGAACAGCCACTTTCCGTTCTGGCCAGGGCCGGCTTTACCAGCATGGTGCACCAATTCCACCCCTGCACTCATGCGACCTGCCCCCACTACACCTACCGTTACAAGGGCGAAAAAGGCACTCTGGATTATGCCCTGGCCTCCCAAAGCCTCCGGCCACGGGTACTCCAGGCTCAAACCTGGCTGATGAATGCCGATGAGCCCCGGGCGCTCGGCTATCAGGGCATGTCCCAATCCGATCAGCAAGGGCCCTGGCGATCCTCCGACCACAACCCGGTGATTATCGATCTCAGGCTCTGAGAACGGCCCCTTCGCCAAGGCCACTGATTGCCCGTCCGCCGGGCCAGACCGACAGTTGGCCTTTCGGGCCATTTTAATGCGTCAGCGAAGTCATGGGGAAATGCAACGGGAGCCGCCATAATCGGACACACTATGCGATCCGGCAAATAACAAGAACAGGACCAGACGAGGAAACCCCATGCGCGCCTCAGTATCAACGGCACAGGATCTTGGCATGCCCGCCATTTACCTGCACCTTCTGGCCGAACTGCTGAACACCATTGGTGTTGATGAGCAGGACCTTCTGCTCCGGGTCGGGCTGGACCCGGCCAGGCTGAAATCCACCGAACTCCGGGTCAGCCAGGCCCAGGCCAGCGAGTTTGTCACCCGGGCCATCATCGAAAGCGCAGAGCCGGGTCTGGGCATCCTGCTCGCCCGGGAACTGAAGCTTCCACTTCATGGTGCCCTGGGTACCGCCGTCATGAGCAGTCGCACCCTGGGTGACGCCTTGGAGCTGATGACCCGGTACCTCACCCTGCGGGTGCCTCACCTCCAGATCAGCAAGCGCGAAAACGCCAGCCTCGTCTGGTACATCGTGAACTGCGATGTCGATCTCGGGCCGATGCACAGCTTCATTATGGATGCCATGCTGTTCGGCTGCGTGTTCATGGGAGCCCAGTTGACCGGATCGGTCGTTGACGGCTTGCGGATCCTTCGGCGGTGCCCGCAACCCGCATATTTTCAGCGGTTTCGCTCACAGATACCGGTACCGGTGGAGTTTGGTGCCACCGACAATGCCCTGGTGATTCCCGTCTCCCGGCTGAACCTGCCGGTGCGGTTCACCGACGACCAGTTGGCGGCTTCCTCCCGGGCCCAATGCGAAGAGGCGCTGCGGCGGTTGACCGAGGACGCCGGATTCGCCTGTCGGGTAAGGCGGGTTATTGAAACCAGCCACCCGTTTCCACCGAAACTCGCCCGGGTTGCCGGCACCCTGTTTGTCTCCGAGCGGACACTCAAGCGCCGGTTGCAGGAGGAAGAGGCCAGCTTCCAGCAGCTGGTGGATCAGGTCCGCCTGGAACGGGCGGGCGACCTGCTGCGAAACACCAGCATGAACCTGAGTCAGATTGCCGATGCCCTGGGTTACGCCGATGCCGCCAACTTCACCCGGGCCTTCAAGCGCTGGACCACTACCAGCCCAAGCCAGTACCGAAATGCTTCGAGGGCATCGGGCTCCTTACCAGTGCCAACAGACCGGATACTGGCGCCCGGGTAGTCAATCGATACCGATGATCTTGTGCATTTGCAGGGTCAGGCGCCATTGCGGGTGGGCCAGGCAGTAATCCGTGGCAAGGCGGGTATTGCTTTGCCTGACGCCGTCAACACCGCCTTCCGGCACTGACGGCGACGCCATCGGGGAAAGAAAATAGTGGCTGGCCCGAATGTGCAGGAACCGCTCTGGCAAGGCCAGAGGCTGCGGGTACACCAGTTTCAGCTCGTCACAGGTTTCGATGACCACCGGCGCATCCGCCTTCGGGCTGACACACAGCCAGTCAATGCCCGCAGGGGCCGGCAGGGTGCCGTTGGTTTCCACACCGACTTCGAAACCCTCCCGGTGGAACGCCTCAATCACGGCAGTGTCCAGTTGCAACAAGGGTTCACCGCCGGTACAAACCACATAGGGTTTACCGGGCGCATCCGGCCAGAGGCTGCGAATGTGCCGGGCCAGGGCTTCCGGTGAGTCAAACCGGCCACCGTTCTGGCCATCGGTGCCAACAAAATCCGTGTCACAGAAATGACAGACCGCACGGGCACGGTCTTTCTCCCGCCCGGTCCACAGGTTGCACTTGCTGAACCGGCAGAAGACAGCGGCCCGGCCGGCCTGGGCGCCTTCACCCTGCAAGGTATAAAAGGCTTCCTTGACCCGGTACATCAGCGGTTACCCTCGTACTCGATTGGATCTGGAACACCATTGGCGGCAAACGCCTCAAGCCGCTCCACACAGGAGCCACAGCGGCCACAGGCGCGCTCACGACCGTTGTAGCAGGTCCAGGTCTGTGCGTAGTCCAGCCCGAGACGAAGGCCTTCGGCCAGGATCAGGCCCTTGTCCATGGCCATGAAGGGCGCTTCAATGCCCACCGGCTCATAGTTGGCCACACGGCACACCGCGTCCATCCTTGCCACGAATTCCGGGCGGCAATCCGGGTAGATGGCATGGTCACCCCCATGGGCGCCGTACCATACAGCCCCGGCACCCACCGTTACCGCGTATCCGGTGGCCAGGGACAGCAGGATCATGTTGCGGTTGGGCACCACCGTGGCCTTCATGCTGTCTTCCTGGTAGTGACCTTCGGGCACCTTGAGTTCCGAGGTCAGCGCCGAGCCGGCCATCACCTCGCTCATGGCCCGGATATCAATCACCTTGTGGGGAATGTCGTGTGCCTCACACACTGAACGGGCACACTCCAGTTCCCGAACGTGCCGCTGCCCGTAATTAAAGGACAGGGCATGAACCCGGTAACCGCGATTTCTGGCCAGGTGCAGCAGCGTGTAGGAGTCCATGCCTCCGGAATAGATTACAACCACGGTGTCAGTCATTCTGGCTCCCCGTATGGTGCGATTCGAGTTCGGCGGGTTTACTGTCGGGCCCGTTACCTGTTGCTGTCATCGGGCTTACACAATGAATGGACATATTGTAACAGTGCAGGCTCAGGTTGGGTTCGCGTCTCGGGTTCGGGGCGGGTAAACTCGGCTAAAAACAACTCAACATCTACACTGATCCCATGACCACTATCCGCCCGGTATTTATCGATTTCGAGGCATCCAGTCTTGATCTGATCGCAAGCTATCCGATTGAGGTAGGCATCTGTATGCCGGACGGCACCCTGCACAGTTGGCTGATCTGTCCACAGGTTCTGTGGCAGGACTGGTCGGAGAGCGCTGAACAGATTCACGGCATTTCCCGCCAGACCCTTGAGGCAGAGGGCATTGCGGCCAGTGAAGTGGCTCGGGCCCTGAATGAGCTGCTACCGGAACAGGTGTTTTGCGATGCCTGGACCTTCGACAGTTTCTGGCTGCACCGGTTGTTCAGGGCAACCGATATCAGGCCCGCTTTCCAGCTTGAATCCATCTCGGCACTGCTGAACCCGCAGCAACTACGGCAGTGGTCCGCCATGCGCCGGCAGGTGATCTCGGAACTCGGCTTGCCAGTGCACCGGGCGGCCAATGACGCCCTGATCCTCCACAAAACCTGGGAACGGATCGCCCAGGCAGAAGACGCCGTGATGCCGCTGACCGGCCATAGTCGCCAGGCCTGACAAAGACCCAGTGCCACCATCAGGGCCAGGAGTCTGCGCGGCGGAAATCGGTACGAAGAAGTAGTGGCTGCGAGCTTCCCACTAGGTAAAAAAACGCAGCCATAAAGGCTGCGTAGAAAGGAGAGATCCATCAACTGCCTGGCGCGGCAGACAGTTGAGATTGCACAACGTAAAACACGTGACGGGGCAAATTATCCCAATCGTCCCGGGCGGCCGTCTGTAGGGGTTTGCCGAAGGTCCCTGCCTATTGCAAACAGCCCGTTTGCCTATACACTGGTAACTGAACCGAAACACAAGAGCCGGTATGACCAGGATGATTCCACAGTTCAGTGCTTACACAGCCGCAGGTTGCCATGCAGGGCAGTCTGTTCGTGCGATGGTGAAAGACATCTAACGGCTTTCGGTCAGTCCCGGGAGCCTCTGTCGCGACCGGGTCAGCCTCTCCGCGAAACCCCGGTCGCCCCAGGCACCGGGGTTTTGTTTTTGCAGTCGCAAAACGGCAAGGAGAACATCATGAAAAGACATCCGACAACACGAGCAGCGAACCAGCCCATGAATAATCGCCAAGGGCCGATCAGGCCCCCGGAGAAGCTGCCACTGCTGGATGCCATCTGCAAAAAACTGAATCAGCGCGTCAATCTGGATGACGAGCAGCGGGTGCTGGGTGTGTACGAGCGTGGCTGGATCTTCAACGGTGTTCTGGGCAATCTGGACGGTGCCGAGGCCCGTTATGTCAGGGCATTGGCTAATCGCTATAACTCCTGGATTGCGCGGCAGGTCGCCTGATGCCTTTTTAGGGACTGGAGCGTTCAGGGCCTGAACCGGTCAGTGTCGCCGGTTCAGGCCCTGAATCATGGCCATGTCCCCCCCGTGGACCATGACGTAGTTATTCACCACATCATAAATCTTTTCCTGGGAGTAAGGTTTCACCACATAGCCGTTAGCACCGGCACTGATAGCCCGCTGGATGCTTTCAATGGAATCATCGGCTGTCACCAGCACAATATGCTGCTCTTGCCGGGTGCGCCTGAACTCCAGCATCAGCTCGTGGCCATCGCCGTCAGGCAGGCCCAGATCCAGCAGAATGATCTGAAACTCCTGGGCTTCAAAAGCCGCCCGGGCCGAGCCTGCATCCACGCATTCGGCTACCTGCGTTGCCCCGGCCTTGTAGAGCATCTCCACCAGCCGCTCTCTCATCACCGGCTCGTCTTCCACTACCAACACTCTCAGATCTGTCATGGGTTGCTCCTGTCATGCTGTTGGGTCGTTGCCGTGCGCCGGGGCAGATCCAGCGGCGCCGGGCGGGGCTGGTCCGGCTCCCCCGGATCCGAACAGGCCGATATTTCCCGTGGCCCGGTCAGTGAATCCTCCATACCAGATCGGGTCAGGATATTGCTGATGCTCACCGCCGTTGTGTACAGGGAGATAGCGATGATCAGGAGAATCGGCTGAACAAAGGTGACGAAGTCGGGCACATCGGAATTTCCCAGTATACTCAATATCAGAATGATTGCCGGGCCCAGCACCACAAACAGGGTCAGTGCGATAAAGAAAACGATGCGTTCCTTGTAGCGCCCCAGGTCCCGGTTGGTAACCAGCCCGAGCACAAACTTGCCAACGGCAAGACCGGCCAGAATGGCCGCCGCAATGCTCAGGTCCGGTCGTAGCAGGGCTTCGTAGAGCCGGCCTTCCCAAAGCCGCTGCATGCCAATAATCAGAAAGGGAAACAGGACGAACAGGATGTCCGCATAGGTCCCGTACATCATGCTGAGGGAAGGGTGCTCTCGGCGTTCAGGCAGCTCACTCATTGCGTTGTTCCTGTTGGTTGTTCACGGGTCGAATCACCTCGGGGCCTCCGAAGCCGTCAGGGCGCGGTCTATCATTTCACCGAGTCCCTCCAGTTCGCTGCGAACCCGGTCCCAGTCCGGGTCAGTGGCTTTCAGAAGGTCTTCAAGCCTGCCCGCCTGGCGGGTCATCAGAGGATAGCCCATTGCCCCTGCGGTTCCCTTGATCTGATGGGCTTCTGTTCTTAAGACTTCCCGATTACCATGGGCCAGTGCCTCTTCCATCCTATGCCGGCGGCCGGACAGTCCATCGAGAAACTGTGCAATCAGATGGGCGATTTCGGCGTCTTCGTCCGAATCCGTGGGGGAAGCCGGGCCGGCACCCAGCAAGCGGTCCAGCAGGGACCTGAGGCGGGACTGGTCAATTGGCTTGTTCAGCACTCCGTCACAACCGGCTTCGAGGAGTGCGTCGGTTTCCCGCTGATCACCGGCGGTAAAGGCGATCACCGGCCGTCGGAAACCGGCCTGGCGCAGCAGCGCGGTGGCGGCGACACCATCCATGCCCGGCATATGGCGGTCCATAAGCACCAGATGAACGGTATCCGACAACGCCGTCCGGACCGCTTCATCGCCACTGGTAACGGCCACCACGTCCACCCCTTCGCGGCGCAGCATGCGCTCCACCAACTGGCGGTTTTCCTCGTTGTCTTCAGCTACCAGCACCTTGCCCTGGTAACGCCGCGCGGGCTTCTGGTGGCTGTCCGAGCTCACCACAAGATACCGGCCCAGGGTTTCGAAAAACCGCTGTTTGTCGATCGGCTTGGCCAGATGCTCATTGCAGCCGGCAAGCCGGTAATCGGCAATGTCTTCGGACATTACATTGGCGGTAAGGGCGATCACCGGCGTATTCACTCCGGCTTCACGCAGCGCCGCGGTCGCATCCCTGCCATTCATGACCGGCATCTGGATATCCATAAGAATCAGATCGAAAGGCTCACGAAGGGCCAGCTCCAGTGCTTCGGCGCCATTGCTTACATGCACCAGCTCTGCCCCGGTTCGCGACACCAGCAGGGACACCAGGCGCTGGTTCACCTCGTTGTCTTCGGCACACAGGATTCGGCCAGAGAGTCGCGGCGCCACTACCATGGGCATGGCTCTGCGACGCTGACTCAGTTCCGAGGCATCCCGCAGGAAATGCACCTGACCCAGCGGCCCGGTCCGGATTGAAAGCTCGAACTCACTGCCCTCTCCGTAGGTGCTGTTCACCCGGATACTGCCACCGAGCATTTCCGCCAACCGCCGGGAGATGCTGAGCCCGAGGCCGGTACCGCCGTATTGTCGGGAAATGGCGGCACTGCCCTGGGCGAAGGGATCAAACAGCCGGCCCAGTTGCTCCGGCTTCATGCCGATGCCGGTATCAACAACCCGGACCACCAGTAGTTCCTGGTCATGATCACATCGGACAACCAGGGAAATCGAGCCTTTTTCAGTGAATTTCAGTGCATTGCCACACAGATTTATTATGATCTGGCGCAGCCGGGTCGGGTCCGTCAGGATCTGTTCCGGCAACGGGTATTCACAGATTATACTGAAATCGAGACCTTTTTCCCGGGCCCGGGGCGCAAAAAAAGCCCGGATTTCATCCAGCAGTTCCGGCAGATTGACCGAGACGATATCCACGTCCAGTTTGTTGGCGTCGATTTTCGAGTGATCAAGAATATCGTTGACCAGTTCCAGCAGGTGGCGCCCGCTGCGCACCACTGTCTCGGCACTGCTTCGTTTCTCCGTCTCACTCAGGTCCGGGTCAAGCAGGGTTTCACCATAGCCGATGATCGCCGCCAGCGGGGTGCGGATTTCATGGCTCATGTTGGCCAGGAACTGGCTTTTCGCCTCGGCCGAATTGCGGGCCAGCTCCTTCTCCAGGCGCTCCTGTTCTCGTTCCCGTTCGATGCGCTGCCGGTTATGGCTCTCGGTGGCATCGATGCAGGTTCCCTCCAGGTGCGTCGGTTTGCCATCGGCGTCGTACACCGTATGCAGTGAAATGGTGGCCCAGCGCTCTTCGCCGTCCCGGGTCAGGTACCGGGCCTCAATACCCTTGGCGGTGCCCTTTGCCTCCAACTGCTCCACCACCAGCCGGCGCAGGCGCTCATCGGCAATGCAGGTCTCCAGTACGTCCGGGTTGCGCCCGAGCAGCTCCCGGCTGCTGTTGTAGCCCAGCAACCGGGCCATCGCCGGGTTGGCAGTGACGAAACGACGGTCCGGAGACATCTGGAACACCCCCTCAATGGCATTGTCAAACAGCGACTGGTACCGCTGCAGGTTTGACAGTGCTCTCTGACTCCAGTCAAGGGCTTCGCCCTGAACCTGCTTGATCCGGTCCGCCAGGGCGAACGAGAAGAGTATGATCTGGGCCGTTAAACCGAACTGGGGCGAGTAGGTGGTGAAGGTATTCAGCGGCAATATGCCCATGACCGTCAGGGCATAGATCCCGAACCCCACCATCGCCAGGGTCCAGGCAAAGAAATAGGCACGCGCCGCCGGATTGTAGTAGCGCCAGGACAGGTAACTGACCACGATCATGATCAGGCTCAGCAGGATCGAGCCGGCCACAATCCATTCCATGGCCACGTGGTAGGGCAGGAACAGCGACAGTACAAACGTGGTGACCACGGCGTAGAGACTAAGCCGGATGACCTGATCAAGATCCGCTGATCGCTCCCGGGTTTCCAGCAGCGACCGGGCCATCAGCAGCCCCCAGAACCAGGTCAGCGTGATCTGGAAGTGTAGAAACTGCTTGTTGAACAGGGCCGGCCGGCTCTCTAGTAACTGGATACCGTGGACCTGTTCGGTGACAATAAAGACGGTCGCTGACACCAGATAGAGCACGTAATAGATATTACTGCGCTCACGAACCGAAATGGCGACAAAAAGGTTATAGGCCAGAATCGCCAGCACCGCTCCCAGAAGGATGCCCCGGACCAGTTCATCCACTGATACCTTTTCAATATAGCTGTCGGGCTGCCAGAGACTGATGGGCAATCGGAAGGTATTGGTGTTGGTGACCCGCAGGTAAACCCGGTTCAGGGAATCCGGCACCAGGGACAGACGGAAGGTTGGATTGGGCACCGCCAGGTCCCTCTCCGCCCAGTTATCCTCATAGCCCGCCCGCCGCCGCTCGACCAGGGTGCCGTCGCGAACCATGAACAGGGCGACTTCATCCACCAGGGGCAAGGCCAGCTCCAGAATCCAGTCGGTCTGGTCCGGATTTTTACCTGGGCGCAGATCAAGACGTACCCAGTAGGCGGATTCCGTGTAGCCGAAGTTCAGTACGCCGCCGTCGTGGCGGGTAAACGCGCCAGGCTCAAGTTTGCGGACTTCATCCAGGGTCAGGGTCTGTCCCGGGTCCTCCAGGTACCAGATACAGCCCCCCAGATCCCGGATACTCTCGACACCAGCGCTCAGGATAATCTCGCCATCACGGCAGGGCCCGGCCACACCGGCCGACGCCGGCATCGTAATGGCGGCCAGGAACAGCAGGACCATCAACGAACGCGTCACCGCTGGGAGCGCCAATGTAAGCCGTTGCCGCAAAATGTGATCTCCGCGAGGGTAGATACCGGGTTTATGTTTTATTGTCAGTCACCGCACAGGGGCATTCGCCCCGCGGTCATTCACTTTAGCCGTTTACACGGTTTTTCGCATCCCGGGGCCTTCTGAAATGAGACATTCCTGCATGCTCGTCGCAACCTCCATTGTGACCCTGCTTCTGGCAGGGTGCGACCCGGACACGTCCGGTGGTGGCTATCTGAACCCTGCAACCGACGTAGACCTGGCACTGGAAACCTTCCGGCTGAGGGACACTGAAGGGCTCGAACCGGTTCTGCAATACACAACCTTCCGGGACCTCTACCGGGGCATGGAGCCGGCAACCGAGGGCAGCGATGGCGGAAGCGCCATGGCGATTCGAAATCATCTGGATGACTTCCTGGGCACAGAGCCGGATTCCGGAGGGTCCGATTACATCAGTTTGCGCAATCCTCTCGACCTCATCAATGAGGTGATTCGCTCAGGCCAGGTGGATAACTTCAATGAGGGGCGTCGCCTGATGCGGGACAGCATTGAAAGGGACGAAGCCGCGAGCTTTAACACTCCGGCCAACGACGCACTGATCCGGTTCACCGAAACCCGAAGTGAGGACAACTCCTCACAAGCCGACAGCACCTGGATCTACGTCATGCTGGACTGGACTTACAACCCTGCAATGAAGAAAGTGTTTCGTGCCAGCCAGTTTGTTGCCCGGCAACCGGCCGAGGATGACGAGAGCCCGGCAGAAGTAGCCAGCGCGGCCTGGAGCGGCCGATTCAGCTCGAAAACGTTTGGTACCACCGGATTCAACCAACCGGAATTTTCCGCTACCAGTTATACCGGTCGCACCCTTGGCAATGTGGAGCTTCTTCAGGAGTTCATCGGAACCCAACGCGATACCCTGACACTCACTAACGCCTCGGGAATTGTCATTAACGGGGAAGAGCCGGATTGCGTGAAGGTCATAATAAATTACGGGGAGACGCTGGCCCGGGTTTTTACCTCGAAAGACGAGCCCGCGATGCTGGAAGAGGGAGGCGCAAGAACGCGCAATCCGCAATATTGCGGAAACCAGCGGAGTGGAGATGAAACCTTTATCTACACTACGATCATCATCGAAGATCGTCAGTAACCCTCTTCGTGCAGATCCCAGTTCCGCAGAAACCCCTTTTTCCGGTCGATCATCCGCTCATAGGTGGAAATCATGATCGCTGCGTGGGGGGCTTTGACTAAACGAAGCGTTTCAATCCGGCGCTCAAGGCGCTCTACTTCCGAACGCACCTGCTGATGCACATGGTTGCGGACACTGTCGTGATGGTCCAGCCTGACCTCGCGGGGGACAGGCTGGTGGCCGGGTAATGAGGGTTTGTCCATTCGGCTTCTCGTCCAATGAGTCGTGATAGATCCTTTTCCCATCTCGAAAGTCTGCACAACTGTCAGACAAAGTGCAATAAAAATGAATAGAGCTTCATTAATATTTGTACGCTGGCAGAACTCGCTTTCTGCTCAGACGACCGAACCCCTGCTATAGTTCCCTGCAGACAAGGAATTTCCCACCCTTACAGGAGCTACCATGACCCAGACATCCGTGGCGGATACCCTACGTGAATATCTGTCACTGCTGGAACTGCTGGACGATGCCTACTGGGAAGCCAGCAGCATTCAGCACAAGGACATGCTGTATGACATTATCAGCATCTTCAGCCAGGAAGTGGCCGAGATCAACAAGCTCAGCATCCAGGACCACCACTACCCTTACGAAGTGATTACCGAAGGTATCAGGCGGGTTGTCCCAAAACTGGAACGGCTGGATGAAAACCGGGAGGACGTGATCCAGCGCACCCAGACACTGACCGATTTCCGCGACATACTGTCGTCGGTGCTGGGCATTCTGGAAGCACAGCTGCGAACCCTGTAAGGCCTTCGCCTCAGGCGGCAATCATAGGTCGCCGGTGCTCCGGAATCAGCGGAAACCGGTCGCAGACGGTATAAACAAACTTCGCCAGTGCCGGCAGGTGATGGCCAACAATCGGAAAGCCGGTGTTGAGCAGGCTGACCGAGATATCCCGGGCCGCGTCGGCCCAGCACAGCTTGTTGATCAGACCGACATGGCCAAAGGCGAACCGGCTCTGCTGCCCCCAGAGTCCCACCGGATTCCCGCCCAGCATCATACCGGCGCTGAACCGCATGGGCACCATCATGGTCCGGTCAATCTGGAGAGAGCCAAACTGCTGGATGGCACGGCGAATGGTGAGCTCACTGCAGATCCTCTGGCCATTCCAGAGCCCCCTGTTCAGCATCATCTGGAAAAACCGCCCCATTTCTTCCGCGGTTCCGCACAGGTTACCGGCCGGGATCACGGCTTCCTGGAACCGGGGGTCGTTGGTGACCCGTTCAACCGTCCGGATATCCCCTCCCAAAGCGCGATTGACCACCCAGGAAACGGGGAAGCGCGGCGTTGGACCGGTTGCGTAGTTACTGGCCAGATCGTTCAGGTATTCCGGGGCAACACCATAGGTGAACCATTTCATAGCTAATGGCCGGCGCAGATGCCGGTCAAGGTAGTTTTCGATGGTGTCCCCGGTGACACTCTCCAACACCCGCTGCAACACAAAGCCACCGGTAATGGCATGGTAGGCAACTTTGGCGCCGTCCACTTCCACAGGCCGGGCCGAGCATAGCAGGCGCCAGATCTCGTCGCTGTCCCACAGCACATCGATGGGCGTTTCCCTCGGAATGGCCGGAATACCGCCGCGGTGGGAGAGGATCTGATGGACCGTGATGGTCCGCTTCCCACTGCTGGCAAACTCCGGGCAATAGTAGGATACCGGATCCATCAGGTTAACCAGCCCCTGTTCCGCCAGCATGTGCATCAGCAGCGCGGTAACCGCCTTGGATGCGGAGAAGTAGCAGATCGGCGTCTCCGTGGTCATCGGAACCCTGACCGCATTCGGGGAATCGTGCGGCCCGTTGCCGGTGGCGTGGCCAATGGCGCGATGCAGGATCTGTTTGCCCCGGTGGCGAACAGAAATCTGGATACCCGGGTGTACGCCGGTCCGGTAAAGCCCCTGAACACTGCGCCAGATCGTCTCGACAGTGCCTTCACTGACACCTGCGGCAGCCGGATTTTCACCCGCAGCGTCCCGGAAGGTGACGGTTGCGAGATCTCCGGGAATCTTGCAGGTGTGAAGCGCACGACGGGCAAATCGGTTCATCTGGTCAGACCTTTATCAAGGTGGTTGTTTTTATTCTATCTTCAGTTCAGCCGCCACCCATCACATTGGCCGACTGGCGTCCGGGCCAGCGTCAACCCTTCCAGCCGGCAAAGGCCTAAGGATTCAGGATAGACCAGTTCCTCCAGCTCGGCTGAAAAACACAGCAAACCCTACCAGGCCGGTCGTAAGGACAAAAGTTTGGGTTTTACGGTGTACGAAAATTAGTCATATGCGGATTTGAAGTAGAGGGCTAAATGTTATTACCTGTAAAATCAGCCGGGTTTTTGTCCCTCTGCGCCTGCCAGCGAGCAGTTGTCGCTCTCTTCCTTAGCTGATTTAATCCCGGAATCCAGTCATTCCGAAGGAGCTGACCATGACGCCGGGCATCAACGCCGTGCGCAAGGCCAACATGGCCCATTCCATTCACGAGTATGACCATGATCCGTCCACTGAGAGCTACGGCACGGAAGCCGCAGAAAAGATGGCCGTTGATTCCGCCCGGGTGTTCAAGACACTGGTGGTTGCCATTGATGGCAAGGAGCTTGCTGTCGGCGTGGTTCCGGTGACCACCATGCTGAACATGAAGCTCATTGCCAGGGCAGCCAGTGGTAAAAAGGCCGCCATGGCCGACAAACAGTCTGTGCAGCGCAGCACCGGTTACGTGTTGGGCGGAGTCAGCCCCCTGGGCCAGAAAAGAAAACTCAGAACCTTTATTGATGCGTCCGCCCGGAGTTTCACCACCATTTTTGTCAGCGCAGGCCGCCGGGGCCTGGAAATCGAACTGGCACCAGACGACCTGGCCCGGCTGACCGGAGGCACCTTTGCCCCGCTGCATCAGGAGTAAGCGATGAATCACGCAACGGATCTGCTGCTTACTGGCCCGCCCATTACCATGTATAACCTTCACAAAGCTGGAGAAACAGGCCGGGGCTACGACGAGCAAACTGACGACGACTGACCGCCGGATAAAAAAGCCCGAAAAACCAGCACAGCCTGACGGGCTCCCGACGGAAGGTCGGGTATGGCCCGGCCCTGATTCCGTATTCTTACTTCACAGATGCTCGCGCATCGGCAAGGATCGTGTTGAAGGTTTCGCTCGGCTGCATCACCTTGCAGACTTTCTCCATCGGCGGGTGATAGTAACCACCGATATCCGCCGGATGACCCTGAACCACGGTCATCTCTTCCAGAATCTTGTCCTTGTTCTCTTCCAACTGTGCGGACAGCCTGGTGAAGAACTCCTTCAGTTGCTTGTCGTCATCCTGATTGGCCAATTCCTCCGCCCAGTAACGGGCCAGGTGGAAGTGGGAACCGCGGTTGTCCAGTTCGCCGGTGACACGGGAGGGAGACTGGTTATTCTCCAGCAGCCGCTCCGTGGCCTTGTCCAGGGTCTGACCCAGCAGACGGGCACGTTCGTTGCCATGCTTCTCGCCCAGTTCATCGAGGGATACCGCCGTCGCCAGGAATTCGCCAAGCGAATCCCAGCGCAGGTGGTTCTCCTGGATCAGCTGTTGTACGTGCTTCGGTGCCGAACCGCCGGCGCCAGTCTCATATAGGCCACCGCCGTTCAGCAGCGGAACGATGGACAGCATCTTGGCACTGGTTCCCAGTTCCAGGATCGGGAACAGGTCGGTGAGGTAGTCACGCAGGACATTGCCGGTCACGGAGATGGTATCCAGTCCGCGGATCAGGCGTTCCATCGTCCAGCGGATGGCGCGAACCGGCGACATGATGTGAATCTCGAGGCCATCGGTGTCATGCTCTTTCAGGTACGTCTGGACTTTCCTGATCAGCTGAGCATCGTGGGCACGCTCATCGTCCAGCCAGAATACCGCCGGCATGCCGGTGGCGCGGGCACGGCTGACCGCCAGTTTGACCCAGTCCCTGATCGGCAGGTCCTTGGTCTGGCAGGCACGCCAGATGTCGCCTTTCTCGACGTTGTGCTCGGTCAGTACCGTGCCGTCTTCGGCGACAACACGCACAACGCCGTCTTCCTTGATTTCAAAGGTCTTGTCGTGGGAGCCATATTCTTCAGCCTTCTGTGCCATCAGACCAACGTTCGGCACAGTTCCCATGGTGGTGGGATCGAAGGCGCCGTGGGTCTTACAGAAGTTGATCACCTCCTGATAGATGGTGGCGTAGGTGGACTCCGGCATGACCGCCTTGGTGTCCTTGAGCTTGTTGTCCCGGGCCCACATCTTGCCGGAATTGCGGATCATCGCCGGCATGGAGGCATCGACAATGACGTCGCTCGGAACGTGCAGGTTGGTGATGCCCTTGACGGAATCCACCATGGCAATTTCCGGACGGTGCTCGTAGCACGCATGCAGGTCTTCCTGGATCTGCTCCTGCTTGGATTCCGGCAATTGCCTGATCTTCTCGATTACACTGGAAAGCCCGTTGTTCGGGTTAACGCCGATTTCGTCGAACAGGTCGCCGTACTTGTCGAACAGGTCCTTGTAGAAAACCTTCACCGCATGACCGAAGACGATCGGGTGAGAGATTTTCATCATGGTGGCTTTCACGTGCAGCGAGAACATGACACCGGTCTTTTCACAGTCTTCGATGGCATCCTCGAAGAACTTCACCAGTGCCTTCTTGCTCATGAACATGCCGTCCAGCACTTCACCTTCCTGCAGGGGCAACTCCGACTTCAGAACGGTCTGTTTGCCTTGTTTGTTCTCGAACACAATGCGGGCGGTGGTGGCCTTGTCCAGAGTGACGGACTTCTCGCTGGAGTAGAAATCGCCGCCGCGCATGTGCGCCACGTGGGTGCGGGAAGCCGGGCTCCATTCGCCCATGGAGTGGGGGTATTTGCGGGCAAACGCCTTGACCGCGGCCGGAGCCCGGCGATCAGAGTTACCTTCACGCAGCACCGGGTTTACCGCACTGCCGAGGACTTTGGCATAGCGGGACTGGATTTCCTTCTCTTCGTCAGTCTCAGGGTGTTCCTTGTATTCGGGAACCTTGTAACCCTGTTCATTCAGCTCCTTGATGGCGGCCCGCAGTTGCGGGATAGAGGCTGAGATGTTCGGCAGTTTGATGATGTTGGCGTCGGGGTCTTTGGTGTATTCACCCAGCTCGGCCAGGGCATCCGGAACCCGCTGATCTTCTTCAAGGTAATCCGGGAAGGTCGCCAGAATACGCGCCGCGAGAGAAATGTCGCTGGTTTCAAACTCGATGCCAGCCGGCTTGGCGAAGGTTTCCAGGATGGGAAGAAGTGACCGTGTCGCGAGGGCGGGCGCCTCGTCGGTCAGTGTGTAGACAATCTTGGCTTTGGATGATGTCATTTTCGTCCTCAGGCTATTGGGTGGGTTCAGGACGGTCATGGCGGGGTCAGGCGTCTTTTGAACGTCCGACCTGGGCAATGACTGATTAGGAACTTTTGATAGACTGACTAAGATACCATTTTTTCGTAAATTTTGGTTACGATCTTAGTATAAGAACGGACTAAAAATACTTGATCTTCTATTACAAGACGATGAAATGGCGGGAATTTACGAAACTTTCTTACATTGACCGGGAGTTAGGGCGGGCAGGGCTTCCCAAAACACACTCCTGGCGGCACATCCATGTGGCGCCTGCGTCGTGCTGAGGGTCCAGGGCCTGCCCGTGAAGCGCTAACGCGCTCCGCCCATGGCTCCGCACGGTTTTGGGAGGCTCAATCCGCCCCGCTGTTCTGGCAATTCAGGTGGGTTCTGCAAGAAGAATCCGGACCGCTTTCGGCGACTTATTGTCAACAAAACCAGCCACAAATCACTCAGGCAACAAACCAACCTCGGCCAACCGCTCATGAATATGGTCCAGCGCTTCGGGATTGCCCAACGCGTCCCGGTTATCGGCCTTTCTGGACCCATTGATTAAACGGGCAACCGCCAACTCCACTTTTTTTCCGCTACGGGTGTACGGGATGTCGTTCACCTGCACGATGTGTTTGGGCACATGACGCGGGCTGGCGCCCTCGCGGATTCGGGACCTGAGCTGTTTCAGCAACTCATTGGTGATTTCCTGGCCGTCGGCAGGCACCACCAGCAGGACCACCTCCACATCGCCTTCGATCTGGCGACCGACCACGAGGCTGTCTTTGATTTCGGCCACGGTCTCTACCTGACGATAGATTTCCGCGGTGCCGATGCGTACGCCGCCGGGGTTAAGGGTGGCGTCGGAGCGGCCGTAGATGATGGCGCCGCCGTGTTCGGTGAATTCGATGAAATCGCCGTGGGCCCAGACGCCCGGGAAGGTGTTGAAGTAGGCGTCGCAGTAGCGTTCACCCTTTGGGTCTTCCCAGAAGCACACGGGCATGGACGGCAATGGCTGGCGGCAGACCAGCTCGCCGCGGCCTTCGCTGACCGGTTTACCGTCATCGCCGTAGGCCACAGCATCAACGCCCAGGAAGCGACACTGAATTTCTCCCCGACGCACCGGCAGCAGCGGGGTAGAACCCACGAAGCAACCGCAGATGTCGGTGCCCCCGGCGATGGAGCCGAGCAGGGCTCCGGGGGCGCCATCCGTGTAGACCCAGTCATAGTCTTCCGGCAGCAGTGGTGAGCCGGTGGAGAACACCACCCGAAGTTTGCCCTGGTCCAGGGTTTTTGCCGGCTTGAGTTCGCCCTTGCGGCAGCCGGCGATGAACCGGGCACTGGTGCCGAAGTGGGTGACTTGCTCTTCGGCCACGGTGTCCCAGAGGAAGCTGAGGCTCGGGTAGCCCGGGGAACCGTCCACAGTGATCACCGCAGCACCGGTCATCAGGGCTGAGGCCTGCCAGTTCCACATCATCCAGCCGCAGGTGGTGAAGTACAGGAAGCGGTCTTCCGGGCCCACATCCCCATGCAGCATCAGTTCCTTGGCGTGATTCACCAGCAGGCCGGCACTGCCATGGACGATGCACTTGGGTTTGCCGGTGGTACCGGAGGAATACAGAATGTAAACCGGATGATCCGGTGCCAGCGGTGTGAACGAAAGCGCCTTGCCTTCACCGAACGCCAGCGCATCATCCCAGGTGGTGACCAGCTCGCCGGCAATCGGGGCCTCGTCCGGCAGTTGCTGGACACTGACGACTGATTTGAGGGTTGGCAGGCCGGCGATCAGCTCGGCGAAGTCCTGTTGGCGGGCGAAGACCTTGCCGCCGTAGCCATAGCCATTCACCACAACCAGGGCAGCGGGTTCAATCTGGCCAAAGCGGTCGAGAATGGCACCCACGCCGAAGTCGGGGGAGGCAGAGCTCCACACAGCACCAAGGCTGGTGGCGGCCAGCATGCCGGCCAGGGCTTCATAACCGTTAGTCACTACACCCGCGACGCGATCCCCCTGGCGGATACCCCTGCTGCGCAAAAAAGCTTCCAGGGCGCCGGCGTCTGCCTTGAGCTGCGCGTAAGTACGACGAAGCACCGGTCGCGTTTCGCAATAGGCCACCACCGCTTCCCGGTCTGCGTGTTCGCCATCCGCCAGCCGGAGCAGGTTGGCGGCAAAATTCAGTGTCATACCGGGAAACCATTCGGCGCCAGGCATTTCACGCTTTCCGAGCACTCTGTCGGCCGGTGTGTCGCAGACCAGACCGCAGTAATCCCAGACCTTCTGCCAGAAGGTTTCCAGCTCATCAATGGACCACTGGTGCAGGGCATGGTAATCGGCAAAGGGACCGAAGCCCTGTTGCCCCAGCCAGGCCTTGAACTGGCCCATGCGGGAATTTTTCAGAGTGTCTTCCGAGGGAGACCAGACTACCGGTGATTGTTCTGTGTGACTCATCCGTCTCTCCTGTTACTTACTGCATGTGCCAGCCGTGGCTGACCACAATGGATTGGCCGGTCAACGCGGCAGAGGGAAACGCAGCCAGGTGCACAGCCAGTTCGGACACATCTTCGAGTGTCGTGAACTCTCCGTCCACCGTGTTCTTCAGCATCACCTTGCTGATCACGTCTTCCTCGGAAATGCCCAGCTCCCTGGCCTGCTCGGGGATCTGCTTATCCACCAGGGGCGTGCGCACGAAACCGGGGCAGATGATGTTGCTGCGGACACCATACTCCGCGCCTTCTTTGGCGACAGCGCGGCAAAGGCCAAGCATGCCATGTTTGGCCGCCACGTAAGGGGACTTCAGGGGCGAGGCTTCCAGGGAATGTACCGAACCCATATACAGCATGGTGCCGCCACCGTTCTCATACATCTGACGGAGCGCCGCCCGGGTAACGAGGAAAGCACCATCAAGGTGCACACTCATGACTTTGCTCCAGTCGGAGAACGCCAGTTTGTGCACCGGGTCGATGTGCTGGATTCCGGCGTTGGCCAGGGCGATATCCAGCCCCCCCCACCGCTCAACGATAGCCGCAACCCCGTCATCGACAGCCTGTTCGTTGGTGACATCCATGGCCAGGGCCATGGCGGTGCCCCCTGCCTGCTCAATAGCATCCACGGCTTCCCGGGCACTCTCCAGGGTCAGGTCGGCCACCGCAACCCTGGCGCCCTCCCGGCCATAATGTTCGGCAATGGCCCGGCCAATGCCGCGGCCAGCGCCGGTAATAAGGGCAATCCGGTTTTCCAGACGCATGGTGTTTATCTCCTTAGTCGTAAGCCGCGCTCGGCAGCCAGGTCGCAATTTCCGGTACCAGGAACACGATAGCCAGGGCTGCCAGCTGAATAATGATGAAAGGCACGACGCCCCGATAGATGTCAGTCACCTTGATCTCCGGCGGCGCCACACCCTTGATGTAGAACAACGCGAATCCAACTGGCGGGGTCAGGAACGATGTCTGCAGACACATGGCAAACAGGATGGTGAACCACACCAGATCAAAGCCAAGCTGCTGAACCACGGGCGCCACCAGCGGCAGGATGATCAGGGTGATCTCGACCCAGTCCAGGAAGAAGCCGAGCAGGAAGACACCAAACAGGATGGTGAGAACCACGCCGTAGGGCCCGAAGGGCAGGCCCAGCAGGGCACCTTCGATCACCTGGTCGCCACCCAGACCCCGCAGTACCACAGAAAACGCGGTTGCACCCAGGAAAATGGCAAAAATGAACGCAGCCGTGCGGGTTGTCTGCTGCATGGAAGAGTTGAGCACGTTCAGGTTCAGTCGCCCAGACATCAGGGCCAATAGTAGAGCGCCCAGTGCGCCAACACCGGAAGCTTCCGTTGGTGTGGCTATTCCGGCAAAGATGGAGCCCAGCACACCCAGAATCAGCGCAGCCGTGGGTAACACTGCCTTAGCCACCTCCCAGACAATGCCCCAGGTCACTTTCTCCGTACCCTCTGGCACCGGCGCAATGTGCGGTTGCAGCAGCGGGCGGAGCATGGCGTAGGCCACGTACATGGCCCCCAGCAGCAGGCCGGGCAGGAACGCGCCCATGAACAGATCGCCCACCGACGCTTCGGGAACGGCCAGCCGGTCGGCCATCAGCACCAGCATGATAGAAGGGGGAATCAGAATACCCAGGGTACCGGTGGCACAGGCAGTGCCCACGGCAAACCCCTTGTCGTACTTATTCTCCATCATCACGGGCAGGGACAGCATGCCCAGTAGCACCACGGACGCACCGATGATACCGGTGGTGGCGGCCAACAGTACGCCAATGATAATGACCGTTACCGCATATCCGCCGCGAACCGCGCCAAAGAGTTTTACCATGCTGTTCATGAGCTTTTCGGCGACGCCGGACTGATCGAGCATGATGCCCATGAAGATAAACATGGGCAGGGCGACAAGGGTCTCGCTGTTTACGACCTTCCATATCCGTTCAGGCACAAGCCCCATGGAAGAGGAATAATCGAACCACAGATTGGCACCGAAATTTTCAACGGCGATGACACCGATGACTGTCCAGATAACCGCGGTACCACCCAACACCCAGGCAACCGGAAAACCAGTCATCAACAACGCCCCGAACGTCAGGAACATGCCGATTACAAACAGAGTTTCAAGCTCCATCAGGACCCATCCTCTTTCTTGTTATCACCGGACTGGATCCGGATTGGCTTCGGAAAGCCGAAAAGCAGGGCGGTTACTTTCAGCAGACGGGACAGGGCCGCGAGAATCAGAAGCACAAAAGACAATGCCAGAATGCTCTTGAGAATCCAGCGATGCGGAAGCCCGGCAGGTGCCTGGCTGGTCTCACCCTGTTGCCAGGAACTGAAGGCGTAGGGGACCATTTCGTAAATCGCCAGTCCGAGAAACGGTAACAACAGGAATGTCAGGCCCAACAGTTCAATCCAGCCCTGGCCTTTCAGGGACAGGCGTTCATGGAGTACATCCACCCTCACGTGATCATCGACCACCAGGGTATAGGCCAGCCCCAGCAGCCAGCCAATCCCGGCCAGATGCCACTGGACCTCTTCCAGGGTTACCGAACCCTGGCCAAAGGCATAGCGGCCCACCACTGCATAGATGATCACTCCGGTTAGCACTACCCAGAGCCAGGAAGCACCCTTGCCGATCGCGGCGATTACCTGATCCACCCACTGACTGACGCGAGTTGTCGGCAGCTCTGTGTGGTGATGAAGAAATTCGTCGGTGTCGGACACCGATAACCGCACATTCTGTGGTGAGCCTTTACCAGACACCGTCATATAACAGTTCCTCGTTCAGAAAGCCCGTTATGAAACCAGGATGACCCCGAAGGGCCACCCAGACTAAATCAGAGAGCACCGGAATTCCTTCCGGTGTCCCAGGGTCAGCCCCGGACCTTACAGGTCCGCCGGAACATAGGCGCGTGTATCCCACACCTTGTAGGTCTTCATGAACTCGTTCTGGCTTTCATAGACGCGCTTGAAGTCAGCATCCCTGGAGGCTTCTTCTTTCAGCACTTCCTCGGTCACCGCTTTCAGCTGTTGCAGAACCTCGCGGGGGATCTGGTCAGCCTGGACACCCTTGTCCTGGAACTCGGCCAGAACCTTGCCGTTCTTGTACTCGCCCTCGGCCAGGCCACGGGTGGTTGCGGCAGTGCAAGAGGCCTCAACCAGCGCCTTCTGTGCCTTGGTTGCCTTGGCCCACTCGTCCTGGTTGATCAGCATGTACTGGGCGGTAAATTGCTGGTGCCAACCCGGGAACAGGTTGTACTTGACCACCTGATCAAAACCGAGGATCTGGTCGATGGCAGGCATGGAGAATTCAGTGGCATCAATGGTGCCTTTTTCCAGGGCCTGGTAAAGCTCGCCGCCGGGCATCATCGTGACGGAAGCTCCCAGTTTTTCAAGAACCTTGCCACCCAGACCGGCGAAGCGAATCTTCAGGCCCTTGTAGTCTTCCAGTGTCTTGATTGGCTTAGAATACCAGCCCGCTGTTTCAGGCCCGATAATACCGCACAGCTGTGCATGCACCTTGAAGCCCTTGTTGGCGTAGGTTTCCTGCAGCATTTCATGGCCGCCACCATAGTAATACCAGCCAGTATAGGCCCAGGGCTTCATGCCAAAGGGCACAGCCGCAAACAGCGGAATCGCAGGCACTTTGCCCTGATCGTAGCCGATCCAGGTGTAACCAGCCGATACCTTGCCGTCGGAAACAGACTGCAAAATATCGAAAGGAGGAACCAGTTTACCCGGCTCATAGACACGAACCTGGATGCTGCCGTCAGACGCAGTGGTCAGGTTTTCGGCAACCCAGGCTGCGGGAGAGCCGAGACCGGGAAGATTGGTTGCGAAGGCAACCGGCATTTTCCAGCGCAATTCCTCTGCAAAAGCGGAGCCAGTGGTAAGAGCGATCACACCGGCCACTCCGGTGAGAACCTTGAGAAGTTTCATTGGCAAGTCTCCTAGCATTGTTATTGTATCTGGCCTGGCGGCTTACAACCTGAAAGGCCTGGTCTGAGTATAGTCAGAAATGCAGGAACAGGCGGACAGTTTATTGGGGAGGCCAACAGACGGCGCCGGCGTTGTTTTCCGCATGGTTCTGATGTCCTGCGCCGCCGAGTTTGCAGACACTATGCCAAATTAGATTTTTTATTTAATTTCATATACTTATTAAATTTCAAAGGCAACAAACCAAAGGCAAGTGTCCGGATAACGGGACGGCATTAGACGTCAGTCGTACGTGGTTGTTCGGATGGCAGGACAAGCGTCCGGATTTCAGGACAGCTTGGCCAGCTTCTCGTACAGGACAGATCTTGAAATGCCAAGCAGCTTGGCTGCACGGGTGCGGTTGCCGCGGCAGGCCACGAGGGCTTCCTCGATGGCATGGGCCTGAGCCTTGGCCAGCGTCTGGGACAAAGGCCTGACCGGCTGCGAAGCCAAAGAGGAAGCCGGGCGGTTTCCTCCACGGGGCAGAACCTTGAAAATGGCGTCGGCATCCAGCAGCCCACCCTCTTCACCCATGGTCATGGCCCGCTCCAGAACGTTTCGCAGCTCCCGGATATTGCCCGGCCAGTCGTAACTGCCCAAAGCCGAGACACCCGCGTCGGTAATTTCACCACGCAGCTCCAGCCCGTCGCAGATCTCTTCAAGCAGCGCCTCACAGAGCACACCGAGATCCGCCAGGCGATCCCGCAACGGAGGGATGGGAATCTCCAGGACGTTGAGGCGATAGTAGAGGTCCGAGCGGAAATTGCCGTCGGCAATCATGACCTCCAGGTTTCGGCTGGTCGCTGCAATAACCCGGACATCCACCGAAACCACCTTGTTGGAGCCGAGCGGTTCAATCTCACCCTCCTGCAAGGCGCGCAAGAGCTTGGCCTGCAGCGGCAGCGGCATATCGCCGACCTCATCGAGGAACAAGGTGCCACCATCGGCCAACTGGAACTTGCCCTCCCGAGTCCGGCGATCCGCGCCGGTATAGGCGCCCGGAGCAACCCCGAAAAATTCTGCTTCCAGGAGGTTGTCGGGGATGGCGGCAACATTGACACCCACAAACGGCTTTTCGGCCCGGGCGGAAACCGAATGAATGGCCTGGGCCAGCACTTCTTTTCCAGTACCGGTCTCGCCCAGCAGCAGCACCGGCATGTCGCGCCCCGCAGCCAGACGCGCCCTTCGTTTAACTTCAAGCGCGGCGGGGCTGGCGCCAACAAAGTCGCCAAGGCTGTAGCGGGTTCCCCGCGCCTTTTTTGCCAGTGCTTTACGCGCTGCAGCCAGATCCTGGTGCAGCCGCCGGTACTTGGAAACCAGTGGCGTCAGGGGCTGGAGGTCGTCATAAAGAACAAAGGCGACCGCACCCACGATTTTTCCGTCGTCATCGTAATAGGGCAATCGGGTCACGACCAGCTGTTGCTGGTTGTGTTCCATGATGTCGAGCAGCAGGGGCCTGCCGGTTTCGACCACCTCCGGCATACGGGTATGGGGGATGAGCTGACGCACCGGTTTGCCAATGACCCCTGACGGATCGCCAAGGCCAAGCAGATGGGAGTAACTGCTGTTGATCCAGGTTATCCGGGCACTGCAGTCCACCGCGATCGCACCAGCGCTGGCTTCCTCAAACATGGGAAACAGGGCTTCGATCAGGTCCCGGGTCAGGCCACTCTTGTTCTTGTCAGAAAACAGCTCTGTCATGTACCGCGCACCAACGGGTTGAATGTCGTTCATGGTATTCACCCTGGCACCCGGCCAAGCCAGGTGCAGTCACGGAAGTATATGGCCCCCCCGGAGCGGGGGCAAACAAAGCCGGCCCGACACTGGCCTGGGCCGGCGAACGGCCCGGTTACTCCGGGATCCGGAGCTGATTATCTGCAAACACAATCCGGTCACCCTGGTCCGGGGCAGGATTGATTGCCGGCAGGTTTACTTCCGTCAACGGTGTTGTGATGGCGCCCCGGGGCACGGTCCGGACCACCTGACTCGGTGGCAACGGCTGCTTCTCCGTCAGATTCGCCCAGACCAGATCCAGCGCCTGGAAGTAATAGTGGTGCAGCGGGACATAACGGTCAGCTACGCCTGGGAAACCGTTAAGCACGTCCAGATGATGGGCGTTCAGGATTTCGTAGTACCTCAGGTTGCTCTTGTCGCCTTCCACCCGCTGGTTCAGACCCAAATAGGGCCGGGAGGTATGATTAATGGGCAGGATGGCATCGGCGCGCCCGGTAACGAAAACCGCCGGCTTACCCTGCAAATCACCGGTAGCACGCACTTCAGCAATGCCCTCAGCAATGGCCGATGCCAGCTCGGCGTCGGAACCTTCGAGCGCGGCCCCCGTTATCGCGTCGCTACCCTGAGCAAGGCTGCGCAGGCACAGCAGGGCATCCAGGCCATAGTCCATCTGGCTTGAGCTGGGTGAGGCACTGGCCGGCAGATTAGTGGGCTGACCCTCGGCGCTGTCATACACAATACTCACCCCGGCAGTTGGCGGAATCCCGTTGCTGGCCGAAAATAGGGCGGCCTCCGCCGCGGGTGCCAACTGGGTCACCGCTCCGGCGGTATCGGTTGCCGCCAGGCTGAGGTCACACACCCGATCCTCAACACCGGCCCGACCATAGGCGTTAGCGTAGGTCAGCGAAATGCTCTGGGCCACTGCCAGCCCGAAGTGCACCGGCGCCAGCAGGTTCTGTTCCGGCTGAATACCGAACTCTTCGTTCAGTATGCGCAGGGCGTCGGTCGCCCGGTCGTCCAGTGTGGCACCGGTCACTAACCCTTTGTTGGCGAGGGAGTTGCAGATGTTCTCGCCGATTGCCGGGGGATTGAAGGCCGCGTTAAGTGGCGCGGTGTCCCGAATCACCGGGGCCTGGTTGGCGCAACCCTGATAGACGGCTAGGGCCGTGGTGTAATCCAGCAGGCTGCGACTGTGTTCGGTGATCACCGGACCTTCACCCTGGCGTATGGTGAAATCACGATCAACCTCCGGATTCACGTTTGGCTCGGAAACCGCAACACCGTCAATCAGCCCACGGGTGTCCTGTTCGGCAGCACGAACTGAAGAGCCACCGCCATTGGACACGCTGGAGGCGATCACCAGGGTACTTTTGGGTTTTATGGTAAGAAGGGTTTCACCGTTGCCCAGTTCCCGGCCAAACTTTTCGTTCAGCACGTAAAAGCCGAACTCAATGGACTGCAACACATGCAGGCCCCAGTCTGCTTCCGGGTTGGCTTTGGAGTGGGCGTGTTTCCACGCAAAGCGATCCGGCCAGTTACTGTCGAACATTGCCCTCTGCTGCTCGGTCAGGTCGGTACGGAACTGGACCGCTTCCTCTGCAGAGGTAAGCGTGCCATCAATACGCTGCGCGGTATTGGTGGCCAAGTTGTGCGAACCTGTACCCGTGCCTTTGTCTGTGTAGACAACGGCACACCCTTTTTTCAGGCCCCATTCGCCGGCGGTACCGATTGCGCCGTAGATACCCCGGGAGCCGGATGACGGCGCGGTGACCATGCAGGGTCGCTCAGGATCAAAGCTCTCGGGCACCTGAGCCATGACAGTCACTGGCACATCCGTCCCGGGGACCGCCATAAAGGCAATGACTTCGTCGCCAGGTATCAGGCCGTCACCACTGGCGCCAACCTGCGGACCAAAAAAGGTGCCGTAACCACCTCCGAGAGCGGTGTCCACCAGAGCACGGTAGTTGTTGTAGATCGCCAGTCGACGAAGTTCTGCGGCGGTGGGATTAAGCGGATCTGCAAACGCAGGCGCACTGGGACTGGCAAGGCCGCTGGCCCCCAGACCTGCGGTTAACAGGTCATCAGTAATGCCATCGTAGCTCGTCTGGTTTATGTCACCCTGGACGAAGTCAGGGATTTCATTGAACGGTGGCTTACCATCCTTGCAGGCAGTGAGGGTCAATCCCGTGGCGCCGATCAAGGCGTAGAGCATTATTCGTTTCATGATCGTTCCTTGTTTGTTGTTGTAAACGAACAGACCAGGCCTCGAGCCGGGCCCAGGGAACGCCATGCGGATCCTGTGCCAGTCAGGTACCCTTATGATTTATATAAATTTAATCCACCTTTAAGTATTGAAACAAGAAATTGATCCAGATTTCCGGACAGTCGATAGCAAAAAATCGGGGAAAAGGGCTGTGGTCGCCTACCTGAAACGGGTTGTCTTGAAAATCGGACACTGTAGGGAATGTCGGACAATGGAATAAGAGTTCACAGCCGGCTCCAGGCCGGCATTCGCCACCAACTGTCCACCGTAAGGCAGGTAGAGCGATGGTTACCCCGGCCGAATCTATCCGATCCGGACAAACGGCAACAAGCTCAGCCCCATAATCACCACAATCGCCAGGCAGGCGGCCAGGGTCCTTACCGGATGGCGTCTGAACATAAACCAGACACCGCCAGACCCGCCCCGGGCCAGGTTCTCCTCGTAAACCCGCCGCTGGATTTCCTGACGTTGCCGATGATAGGCCTCGAGCAACGCCCGGGCGCGGGCTGCCTCGTTGTCATCGTGTACCCAGAACCCCCCCATACTGATACCCCAGCGGCTTGGCGGTGTCTCGTAATAAACCACGTCATGGGCCTCAAAAAGAGCCCGGATCTCGTCGGCTTCGTCATCGGGCACATGGCGCAGGTTCATCAGGTGGTGGGGCATGGAGGCTCGTTGTCTGGTATCGGAAGCGGGAATCCCTATATCCTAGCATCAAAGCACGATTGGCCGAATTCACCACCCGGGACACTGAATGACCGATAGCCCCCTCCGACTGCTGCTGGGTTTTGATGCCCAGGCCCAGCGGGACAAATCACAGCCGCTGGCCTTCCTACATCGCCGGGACCGTAAGTTCGCACTGATCTGTGAAGAGCAGGGCGTAGACCCGAATGTGGCTCTTTGGCTGGCACACCTGAACCGTCTGAGCGGACCCGACGCGACACCGTCAGCGGCGGACCAGACCCTGGGTTTCTGGCGCCGGGTCCATGGGGGTTTTGCAGCGGTCGGCCTTGTCACCGGAATGCTTACCATGGCCGGGCTGCTGTTTTACGACGGTGGCCAGCGTATCAATATCACCGTCATGCTGGGCTTCGTGTTGCTCCAGTTGGTGCTGGCCCTGTTCACCAGCCTGCAGTCGCTGGCCGGATGGCAGCCCTGGCGCTGGCTTCTTCGGCGCTTCCGGACCGGTCCGGCCAACGTTGTGACCGGCAGGCTCCATCCCTTGCTGATGGCCCGGGCCGCCCACATCGGCGGTCTTTGCTTCGCCGTCTCGGGGCTGGCCACGTTACTGGTGCTGGTGGTGGTGCAGGACCTCGCCTTCGGCTGGAGCACCACGCTGGAGACGGCTGCCACAAACTACCACCGGCTGGTGCAAATCATAGCTGTACCCTGGACCTGGTTGTGGCCAGCGGCGGTTCCGGATCTCGCCCTGGTCGAAGCCACGCGCTTTTTCCGGGCCGGAACAGATAATGCCAGCCCGGATCCCGGCCTCTGGGGCCAGTGGTGGCCGTTTGTCACCATGCTGTGGACAACCTGGGTGCTGCTGCCGCGCCTGCTGATGTGGCTTGTGACTTCTGTCCTGATCCGGAACCGGGCTCGCCGGCTGCTAGCCAGCCATCCGGCGATGCATGCGCTGTTGTACCGCATGGAGACGCCGGCCCTGGACACAGGCAATGAGCATAACGATGCCGACGACCTGCCGGATACCAGAACCCGCGACAATCTTCTTCCGCTGCCTGAAAGCGATATCTTGCTGTGCTGGGCCGGAGCCGGCGAACCGGAACTGCCCGAAGCCCTGCGGTCAGGCAAGCACCTGATTCTCAGGGGCGGGGGAAGGGCCAGTCTCGCAGACGACGAGCAGACTCTCAAGCAGGTGGCGGAGCACTGCCTGAAGGCCCGTGGCAACGCTGTGATCCTGCTGACCCGGTGCTGGGAGCCGCCAACCGGCGAGCTTCAGGATTTCCTGGAATCGGCCCGCCGACTCTGGCCCGGTGGAACCCGGGTCGCGCTTGTACCCCTGGCGGCTGATATAAACCGCGAGCCGGATTCCCATCAGATCCAACCCTGGCTTCGGTTCGCCGAGCGTGTCGGCCACGAATTCGTGAGGGTGTCACTGCCACCCCTCCAATGGCAAGACCCTTACAGGGCCCGCGGAGAGTCATCATGACACAGGCACCCACCTTCGCCGTAGTCGGGCACCCGAACAAGGGCAAATCCAGCGTGGTGGCCACCCTGTCCCAGAACGATGCCATCGCCATTGCCCTGGAACCCGGCACCACCCGAAAACGCCAGGCCTATCCGCTGAAAGTGGACGGACAAACCCTGTACACCCTGGTGGACACCCCCGGCTTTCAACGCCCGAGACGGGTCCTGGAATGGCTGGAGGCCCACAGTGTGTCCGCCTCTGACCACGCCGACACCGTCAGAGCCTTTGTGACCCAGCATCAGGACAATGGCCGCTTTACCGATGAGTGCGAACTGCTGACTCCACTGCTGGAAGGCGCCGGCATTATCTATGTGGTGGATGGCTCGGCACCCTACAGCGCCGAACATGAGGCGGAGATGGCCATCCTGCGCTGGACGGGCCGGCCGAGCCTGGCCCTGATCAACAGCATCGGTGCAGACGATTACAGCGAAACCTGGCAGGCCGCACTGGGCCAGTTCTTTCAGGTTGTTCGCAGATTCGACGCTGTTCGTGCCCCGTTTGAACAGCACCTCGGCCTGTTACGGGCATTCGGCCAACTGGAGCCAGACTGGGAAAAGCCTCTTGAGCAGGCCACCCGGTTTCTGTCCGGGCAGCGGCGGCAGCGCCGTCGGCAGGCCGCAGCGCTGGTTGCCAGAGCCCTGGAGGACATGATGTCGTTCCGGGAAAAACGCACCCTGACCGCCAGCCAGGCCGCCGAAACCAGTGACGGTTCACTGGCCGAGCAGCTCCGTCAGCGCTGGTACCGTCATCAGCGCCAGCGGGAACTGACTCTGCGTGTCGATATCGAGCATCTGTACCAGCACCAGCGCATCCGGCGCCAGGAAGCCGAGCTGCAGTGGCATAGCGAGCACGATCTGTTTTCCGAAGACAGCCGCAAGGCGTGGGCGGTCAGCAAACGCTACCTGGCGACCGCCGGCTTCGGGGCCGGAGCAGTGAGCGGAGCAGGCATTGACGCCCTGACCCTGGGTTCCTCCCTGGGAACCGGCGCCCTGGTGGGTGGGCTGATCGGCGCTGCCGGCAGTTATTTTTATGGAGACCGCCTCGTCCTGCCGGTGCTGAACATCGGGGCGCTTCGGGACGGATTGAAAACCGCCACCTTCGGACCTGTACAGGACAGCCAGTTCGGCTATGTTGTATTAGGGCGTGCGATTGATCACTGGTGGCACATCAGCCACCGGAACCACGCCGGCCGGGACCTGCTGGAGCTGGAACCCGCGGGTCACCACTGGCTGGAAAGCCTTGATAAAAGCAGCCGACAGGATATCCAGCGGGCCTTTGACAAGTGCCGGAAACGGCGCCCCCTGGACGAGCGCCAAAGGGAGAAATTCACCGCGGCCATCGAGCAATCCATGACGGTCTACGACGACTGGCGGTTGAACCGGACCTGAAAGGGATGTTTATACTGAGGGGCTGTTCCATCACACAATGGGGAATGCGAATGAAAATTGTACGAGTGCAAGACATCATCGGTACCGAGCGCGAAGTACACGGGCCGGGCTGGACCAGCCGCCGTATGCTGTTGAAGAAAGACGGCATGGGCTTCTCCTTCCACGAGACCATTATTCCCGCCGGTGCTGAGCTCAACCTCTGGTACAAACACCACCTCGAAGCCGTTTACTGCGTAGCTGGCAACGGCAGCATTCTGGACAAGGCCACCGGCGAAACCCACCAGATCAGCGATGGCACCCTGTATGCGCTCGACAAGCACGATCAGCACACCCTGCGCGGTGGCACCGAGGACATGCGATTAATCTGTGCCTTCAACCCGCCGGTCACCGGCAGTGAAGTGCATGACGAAGACGGCGCCTACCTGCCGGATACCAGTGAAGACTGATTCGCTGATCCGTGGCTGAACACCTGGCCGCAACCACACCGCCACCGCCAGCCAGGCTGCTGCCGGTGGCGGTGTTGCTCTGGCTCGCCGGCCTTTATCTGCGTATACCGGTGCTGGTGGCCCCACCTCTGGCGCCGTTTATCAGTAATGAACTCACACTGACCCAGGCCCTCACCGGGGCACTGACCACGCTGCCCATTCTGATGCTGGCCATCGGCTCCATGCCTGGTTCCCTAGCCATCGCCCGCATTGGCCCCCGGAACACCCTGGCCCTGGCCATGGTGATCATGGTGATCGGCTCCGCTGGCCGCGCCCTGGTACCTGACACCCTCACACTGATGCTGGCCAGCGTCGTCATGGGGCTTGGTGTGGCCATGATGCAACCGGCCTTGCCGGCACTTCTACCGAGATGGCTCGAACCCCACCACCTGGCCCTGGGTTCGGCCATCTACATGAACGGCATGCTGATGGGCGAGTTCATCGGCGCCGGTATAACCCTGCCGGTGCTCATGCCGCTGTTCGACAACAGCTGGCGCGCCACCCTCCTGGCCTGGTCACTCCCGGCCCTGCTGGTGGCCGCTGCCCTCTACCTGCCCAAAAGAGAATGGGCAAAACCCGTGGGTCAAGTCGCCTGGCTCCCGGACTGGAGCAACCCGCTCACCCTGAAAATCGGCCTGCTCCTTGGCCTCTCCGGCTCCATGTTCTTCGGCCTCAACGCCTACATGGGCAACCTGCTGGAGCAGCAGGGCCAGTTCGGCAAACTCTCCGACGCCCTGTTCTGGTTCAACCTCGCCCAGGTCCTCGCCTCCCTGATCATGCTCAAAATGGCCCGGGCCTGGGTCGGCCGGCGTTCCACCATCATCGTTGCCGCCGCCCTGAGCATCCTGGGCGCCCTCGGCGCCATCACCTTTACCAGTTGGTGGTCCATCGCCAGCGCCACCCTGATGAGCCTGACCTCAGGCATCCTCCTGATCCTCCTGGTCGCCGTGCCGCCCCTGGTCACAACCTCCCCGGAAACCGGCCGCCTTTCCGCCGGCACCTTCCTGGTCGGCTACACCCTGGCTTTCTCCATCCCCATGCTCGGCGGCTTGATCGCCGACTGGACCGGCGACGCCAGGCACGCCATCCTCACCATCATCGCCTACAGCCTGCTGGTTCTGCCTCGGGCCTTCACGCTGGACCTTAAACCAAAAGACCAGCCCGGAAGCTGATGCCTAACGCTGAAAATGGGGTCAGAAGAAAGCTTTCTTCTGACCCCTGTTCCAGCCAGACTCCGGTCTCAGATGTAATAGTCCTTCAACGGGGGAAACCCGTTGAATTCAATAGCGCTATAGGTAGTCGTGTAAGCCCCGGTAGAGAGCCAGTACATCCGATCCCCGATAGCGAGATTCAAAGGCAGCGGATACTTGTGGTGCTCATACATGATATCGGCACTGTCACAGGTGGGCCCGGCAATCACGCAGTCCTCGCCTTCGCCCACCTTCTCCGTCCAGATCGGAAACTTGATCGCCTCATCCAGGGTCTCGATCAGCCCGGAAAACTTGCCCACATCGGTAAATACCCAGCGGTGCAGGGCCGTTCGCGATTTCCTGGAAATCAGCACCACCTCACTTACCAGCACGCCGGCATTGGAAATCAGCGAGCGGCCAGGCTCAATGATGATCTCCGGCAGCTCGGCACCGAAATCCTCGTGCAGGAATCGGGCAATCTCTTCCGCATACACCTTCAGTTCATTGGTGCGAGTGATGTAATTGGCCGGAAAGCCGCCGCCCATGTTGATCATCTTCAGCTCGATGCCATCTTCTTCCTTCAGGCGCTCGAAAATCACCTTCACCTTGTTCAGGGCCGCGTCCCAGGCGCCAATTTCCCGTTGCTGGGAACCAACATGGAAGGACACACCGTAAGGCACCAGCCCCAGATCACGGGCCAGGATCAGCAGATCCATGGCCATGTCAGTCTGGCAGCCAAACTTGCGGGACAAGGGCCAGTCCGCGGTCAGTGTGCCTTCGGTGAGGATACGTACATACACCTTCGATCCCGGTGCCGCCTTGGCAATATTGCGCAGATCCGCCTCGGAGTCGGTGGCAAACAGGCGCACGCCCTTCTCGTAGAAGGTGCGGATGTCCTTGGCCTTCTTGATGGTATTGCCGTAGCTGATGCGCTCTCCGGTCACACCCAGGGCCATCACCTTGTCCAGCTCATACACCGACGCAATGTCGAAACAGGCACCCTTGTCACGCAGCATGGTCAGAATCTGCGGAGCTGGGTTGGCTTTCACCGCGTAGTACACGCTGGCGTAGGGAAAGCCCTCCACCAGCTCGTTGTACTGGCGATCAACCGTGGCGGTATCAATCACCACGAACGGGGTTTCCCTGCCATCGGCAAAGTCTTTGATGCGTTTGAACGTCTCGGCGCTGTAATAATCGGCGATGCTGGCGTTGGCGGCTTCGGTCATGGATAGTGTTTCCCTCCACAGGGCAAACAGGCATAAAAAAAGGCGCCACAGCAACGCTGCAGCACCCGTTAGATGGCGCGATCATCGGGCTTTTTTTTCGGCCCGGATATGAGCATATCTACCCATACGTAATCCGTGAAAAGCAAGAGGCCAATGGCATGAAAGTTGACGGGAGCTCAAGGCCCCGGAGGGGCGCTGGATAACCTCGTGCAACGTTTATTTTGAAACCGTCCCGCAGCAACTGGTCGGTCTGCGAATCAGCGAGCAGGGCGTTTTTTCGCCCCCGGCTGGGCCTCGGCGATAAACAGGCCGACCGGACTCCGGTATTATGGCGGTTTTACTCTTGAACTCTTATAGTTGCAGCCCCACCCACGGATCGATTATCAGGGAGTCCGGTCATGCCCGCCATTCTGGTTGCTGTAGGCTTGTTGCTGTTGGCCGGTTGTGCCGAAAACACCTCTGAACCCACTGAGGCGCAAACACTGCCGCCTCCGTCGCAGCAACCCATTGCCTTCGAAGCTGACGTCCAGCCCATTCTTGAGCGCAAATGCCTGGCCTGCCATGGCTGCTACGACGCCCCCTGCCAGCTGAAGATGGAATACGCCGACGGCCTGATCCGCGGGGCTCATCCAAAACCGGTCTATAACGGCGCAAGACTGCAGACCCAGACCACAACCCGCCTGGGTATCGATGCCCAGACCGAACAGCAGTGGCGGGAGCTGGGTTTTTACTCGGTGCTGGCGCAGGGCAACAAAACCCCCAGTCTGTTTGAAAACATGATCCGTCTGGGCAAGCAATACGAGTTTGCCCCCAACAGCAAACTTCCCGAGGACATCGAACTGGGTATCGGGCGCGCCAATCAGTGTGTGACCAACGCGGAGTTTAGTGACTACGCCGACGACCATCCCTATGAGGGCATGCCCCTCGCGGTGACCGGCCTCACCGACGACGAATACGCCACCCTCGCCGGCTGGCTCAACCAGGGTGGCGCTATCCACCCACACCAGGTTGGGGTGACCCCGGCGGAACAGCAGCATATCGAGCAGTGGGAACAATGGCTGAATCAGCCAGAAAACCACCAGCAACTGGTCAGCCGCTGGTTGTACGAACACCTCTATCTGGCCCACCTGTATTTTGTGGACGACGGTGCCGACACCCGCTTCTTTCAGCTGGTTCGCTCGCGCACGCCGCCTGGCGCGCCCGTTGAGCTGATTGCCACTCGCCGTCCCAATGATGCGCCCGGGGAGGCCCTTTACTATCGGCTGCGCCCGGTCGCCGGCAGCATTATCCACAAACGCCATATCACCTTCGCGTTTGGCCCCCGGCAACGGCAGCGGACACAACAGTTATTCTTTGGCCGCGACTGGCCGCTGGCCACCCTTCCGGGCTATGGCGCCGAGGAACGGGCCAACCCCTTTGCCACCTTCGCCGCCATCCCGGCACGCGCCCGTTACCAGTTCATGCTGGACAACGCCGAGTATTTCGCCCGCACCTTCATTCGCGGGCCAGTGTGCCGTGGGCAGATTGCCACCGATGTGATCCGTGACCAGTTCTGGGCCGTGTTCCAGGCCCCCGACGACGATCTGTATGTCACCAATCCCGGTTATCGCCAACGCGTAACACCGTTGCTGGCCCTACCCGGCCAGGACAGCGATCTGCTGGACTTCGGTGATAACTGGAGCACCTATAAGGCCAAGCGTAACGAGTACAACAGACTGCGCTCAACTGCTTACCGCCTCGCCTATCCGGGTGGCGCCGGGCTGGACCAGATCTGGGATGGTGACGGTTACAACACGAATGCCCTGCTCACCATTTTCCGCCATCACAACAACGCCTCCGTGCAGCGCGGCCTGATTGGCCAGGTGCCGACAACAAGCTGGTGGATGGACTACCCTCTCTTTGAGCGCACCTACTACGAACTGGTGGTAAACTTCGATGTCTTCGGCAATGTCGCCCATCAGACCCAGACCCGCCTCTATTTTGACCTGATTCGTAACGGTGGTGAGCAGAATTACCTGCGCCTGATCCCGGCCGGAGAACGCAACCGGGTGCTGAAACGCTGGTATCAGGGCGCCGGAAAGCTCAAACTGGGCTACAGCTATGCCGACATGGATGACCGTACCCCGTCCCAGGTACCCTATGTTACCAGCGCCCACAACGAGGAGCTCGGGGCCCGGTTGCTGCTCATGTTTCGCGCGCTGAACGCCGAACGGAACGATCCGATCAACCGCTGCGGTGGCAGCAGCTGTGGTCGCCCTGATCTGCCTGGGTGGATTCGCAGCACCGACCAGACGTTGTCCCAACTGGCATCGATCCGTGCCGAATTCCTGCCGGCGATTGCGTTCCTGCCGGAGGTCAGCTTCCTGCGGGTACATAACGAAAAAGGTGAACGCACCGTTTACACGGTGATCCGGGACCGCGCCCACAGTAATGTTGCCTTCATGTTTGGTGAGGATTTCCGGTATCAACCGGATAACGACAAACTGACCATCTATCCAGGCATCATTGGCAGCTACCCCAATTTCATGTTTGATGTGCCGGTCGCGCAGGTGGCCCTGTTCACCAAGACATTGCGGCAGCTGAAGACCCAGGAAGCATTTGACGAGCTGGTTGGCGTCTGGGGCGTACGCCGCACGCACCCGGACTTCTGGACCATCCTCCACGACATCACTGCCTGGCATCGGGAACACCAGCCGTTGCAGGCAGGCATCTTCGACATCAACCGCTACGAAAACCTCTGACGCGGTGGCGGGCGTTATAGAGTAATCCTACGCCACCAGTAACCAGGTTTTCTTGAGTGGTGGGCAAAAACATCAATCAGGCGTCTCCAGAACCCAATTTCTTCCCGCTCATACCAGAAAACAGCTTCTTCGGATTCCGTGGCAGCTTCCCTGCTGACTCTTACTTGCAAAAGTATCAGCCTCCGATTCGAGGCTCTTGCTCAGAGAGGGTCATGGCAGCATTTCCTGGGGCTTCGAGTCTACTGCATTGCAGCCGACCCTAAACCCAACCCTTCAAACGAAGGCAGCCGCCGCCCGGTCTTCGGGTTTTCCAAAGTGTTTATTTACCATAGAAGCGGGTCAGCGAGCAGGACGTTTTTTCGTTCCCTGCTGGGCCTGGGCGGTAAACGGATCGTCCGGCCAGGGATGCTTTGGGTAACGACCACGCATGTCCTTGCGCACGTCGGGGTATACATTGCGCCAGAAGCTGGCGAGATCGGCGGTCACTGCCAGCGGGCGCTGTGCCGGTGACAGTAAATGAATGACCACCGGGACGCGGCCGGCAGCCACTCGTGGGGTTTCAGTCCAGCCAAACAGGGCCTGGAGCTTGGCAGCCAGCACTGGTCCGTTCTCCGGGCCATAATCGAGCCTGATCCGCTGGCCTGTGGGGATAGCCAGGGCAACCGGCGCGAGCGCCTGGAGCTGTTGTTGTGCCGGATAACCCAGAAGACTGTTGAGCGCGTTCAACAGGTCCAGACGGCCCAGATCGGACCAACGACCCATACCGGCCAAAAACGGCGCCAGCCACTGTTCCAGACTCGCCAGCAAGGCCCCTTCACCGGTATCAGGCCAGTCATCATCGGGGAAAGTTTCGGCCAGCAACCGGACACGGGCGCACCACTGGCGGCTGTCGTCCGTCCAGGGCAGGCTTTCAAGCCCCTTCTTCCGGATGGCATTGAGCAGACCCCGCTGGACCAGAACCGGGTCCAGCTGCGCCAGCGGTTTTTCCTGCAGCACCAGTTCACCCAGTTTCCTGACGCGTCGGGCCACCACCCTGCCCCGGGTGTCATCCCACAGTGCCTCTTCGGTATCGTGAATGTGATTGGCCAGATCCTGCTCCAGATCCGGGATATTCACCGGCGCGGCCAGATAAATGGTCGCTTCCCGGGCCTTGCCATCCAGCTCCGCGGCAACCAGCCAGTCGTGTTTGGCGAGAGGATCGTCATCTCTCAGGACGGCTCCTTTGCCATTGCTGAGCTGATACCTCGGCGCCGTGCCTGATCGCCGGCGAGCAACGCGGTCCGGATAGGCCTGGGCCAGTAAACGTCCAATGTCGGTTTCAGTCGGCGCTTCCGGACCACCAGGGTTAGCACTACCACATAGCCGCTTTGCCGCCTGGTGCACGGCCTTGAGGCGGGCAGGGTCCAACGAACGATCACGACGCTCGCCATGAAGCACGCGAATACGCTCGTGTATATCCGCCCCGGCGCCGGGGCCAAGCAGGTCTCGCTCCCCCAGCAAAGCGGCCAGTTCCGCAGCAGGCACCTCTAAACCGAGCTCTCTTCCGCGTAACACCATATGGGCCAGGCGGGGGTGGATACCCAGCTCCCGGGCCGCCTTGCCATGATCAGCAATGGCGCCATCGGAATCCAACATGTCCAGCCATTGCAGCAAGGCCACAGCCTGCTGCCAGTGGGCCTGCGGTGGCTCATCAATCCAGGCCACGCCGGATGCCTCACGGGCACCCCACTGGGCCAGTTCCAGAACCAGCGGAGCAAGATCGGCCTCCAGAATCTCAGGCGGCGTATACTCCACCAGCCCGAACTGTTCTGACTCACTCCACAACCGGTAACACACCCCGGACTCGACCCGACCAGCCCTGCCTTTTCGCTGTTCCGCCGAGGCCCGTGAAACCCGAGCGGTCACCAGGCGGGTCATGCCACTGTTGGGATCGAATACCGCCCGGCGTTGCTGGCCGCTGTCGATGACCACCCTCACCCCTTCGATGGTCAGACTGGTTTCAGCAATGGCCGTCGCCAGCACCACTTTACGCTGGCCTTCCGGTGCCGGTGAGATGGCCTGATCCTGTTGCTCCGATTTCAGGTTGCCGTAGAGGGGCGTGATAAGTACGTTCTCCGCCAGCGTGCCCCGAAGCTGTTGCTCCACACGCCGGATTTCCCCGGCACCCGGAAGAAACACCAGCATGGATCCGGCCTGATCCGCCAGTGCTTCCTGAATGACCGCCATCACCTGATCCACCACTCGGACATTGCGGGCGAGCGGCCTATACAACGCGTCCACTGGAAAGGCCCGGCCTTCACTGGTGATTACCGGCACATCCCCGAGCACCCTGACAATCGGGGCGGTATCCAGCGTGGCCGACATCACGAGCAATCGAAGATCCTCTCGCAGCGCCTGCTGGGATTCCCGCACCAGGGCCAGACCGAGATCCGCCTGCAGGGAACGCTCGTGAAACTCATCAAAAATCACGGCCGCATAGTCTTCCAGCATCGGATCGGCCTGGATCAACCGGGTCAGGATACCCTCGGTGACCACTTCAATGCGGGTGACCGCCGACACCCTTGTATCCAGCCGGGTTCGGTAACCGACGGTCTGGCCAGGCTTCTGATTCAGCTGTTTTGCCATAAACCGGGCTGCGGATCTGGCCGCAAGACGACGCGGTTCCAGCATCAGGATCCTGCCATCACGCCTCCAGGGTGCATCCAGCAGGGCGAGGGGAACCCGAGTGGTCTTACCCGCCCCGGGTGGCGCCTGCAAAAGAGCAGTATTGGTCTGTTCCAGGGCGTTTTTCAGCTCTGGAAGGATGGCGTCGATAGGAAGCATGGGGTTCCGGACTTAGGTTTTACGACGGCGGCCAGGATTTGAGCAGCGTCAGGAACTGACCCGGTCGCGATTGGTCTTTGCCCACTGGTAAATACGCTCGAAGGCTTCGGCCAGCTGTTCGGGATTATGAGGCGGCTGAATCACGGCAGCAAGTTCACCATCCGGGTTCAGCAAGGCGAAATGGCCGCTGTGGTCCACCAGCAATTCGCCATCCACCTCCCGGTGCAGGAACACCGCACCCAGGCTTTTGGCCAGCGCCCGCAGCGTTTCCAGATCCCCGGTCAGGCCATGAAAACGCTCGCCAAAGAAGTCGGTGTACTCCCTGAGCTTCTCGGGGGTGTCATGCTCGGGATCAGCGCTCACCAGCAAGTATTCAGGTTGCGGCAGTTCGTCTGGCAACAGCTGTTCCGTACGGCGCAGGTTCGCCATCGCCGCCGGGCAGATATCGGGGCAGTTGGTATAGCCCACAAAAGCGAAGGTCCAGCGCCCCTTCAGGCTTTCCCGGGTCACCGTCTCGCCGTTTTCATTGGTCAGTGTGAACTCGGCCAATTGCCGCGGCTGGTCATACACATAGGTATTGAGCTCGGTCAGTTCCGGTGCCGGGATCGGTTCCTGGCTGCCAACCAGGAATACCTGGCGGCCCACAACCAGAGCGAAAATCAGAACCACGATCAACAGAAGGCAAAAGAGAGTGAGACGAATAGAGCTGTTCATGCTGAATCCAATTCGGTGACCAATCGAGCAGGCGGGAAGGGCTTCCCGAAACCGTGCGGAGCCAGGGATGGCGGAGCCGAGCGTACACGGACGTATTCACAGCGTGTTTCAGAAAGCCCTTCCCGCCTGCGCCCGCACGGTGTCTACTTCAGAAAAACACAAAATGATCCACAAGCAATACCACAAACAGGGCCATCAGGTAAGTGATGGAATACCTGAAGGTATTCAAAGCGACTCGCCGGTCATCACCCTTCAGGAGCCGGACGGCGTACTGCAGGAAACGCAGGCCAAGGACCAGGGCACCCACCAGGTAGATGCCACCGGACATACCTGTGACAAAAGGTAGCAGGCTGACCGCCAGCAGCATCAGGGTGTAAAGCAGGATGTGGAGCTCAGTGAACTTGTTGCCGTGGGTCACCGGCAGCATGGGAATACCGGCCTTGGCGTATTCCTCTTTCCGATGGATCGCCAGGGCCCAGAAATGCGGTGGTGTCCAGGCAAAGATGATCAGTACCAGCAACAGCGCGTGCCCCTCCACCTGGCCAGTCACGGCAGTCCAGCCGAGCAGTGGCGGCATGGCGCCGGCAAGACCGCCAATGGTGATATTCTGGGGCGTGGCCCGCTTCAGGAACAGGGTATAGACACCGGCATAGCCCACCAGGGAGGCCAGGGTCAGCCAGGCGGTCAGGTGATTGACCTGCCACATCAGTACGGCCATGCCAATACCGGCAAGAATGGTCGCGAACAGGATGGCGTCCAGGGGTGAGATCTTGCCTGTGGCCACCGGACGCTTGCGGGTGCGGGCCATGATCGTGTCAATCTTCTGGTCCACCACATGGTTGACCACCGCCGCGGCACCGGCCAACAACGCAATACCCAGGTTACCCCACACCAGAACGCCCCAGCCGGGCACCCCCGGCGCAGCCAGCAGCATGCCGATCACCGATGTCAGGATCATCAGCGCAACCACTCTGGGCTTGGTCAGCTCAAAATAGTCACGCCAGGAAATGGTTGTTCTGGAGTCGCTCGCAATTGCCTGGGCCGGCAGTGCTTCCACTTGCTCGCTCATGCCGTAACCTCCTGGTTCATTGTTGTTGTGTGCGTTGCTGTGGCGTTCTGTGCTTTCGGTAACAGTTGATGCTGCCAGATCAGATGAATGACTGACAGGAGCAGTCCGGCCCCCATGGCGTTATGGGCAACGGCGATGGACAGTGGAATATGGAAGACGACATTGGCCAGCCCCAGCAGGACCTGGACACTCAACACAACAGCCACCAATCGAATGGCATTGTCCAGGCCGGAATCGCCGATCCGCCGCCACATCAGTGCCAGCAAAGCGACAAAGTAAACCAGCACGACCACGGCTCCCAAACGATGTGTCACGTGAATCGCTACCCGCCCGTCTGCCGTCAGTTGGCCACCGAGATAATTGGGGCCTACATGCTGGGCAACATCAAAACCGTGCCGGAAATCCATTTCTTCTGGCCACCACTGCCCTTGGCAGGTGGGCAGGTCGGTACAGGCGACAGCCGCATAATTTGCCGCCGTCCAGGCTCCCAGAGCAACCTGCAAGACCACCAGCAGAAGCCCGCCATAAAGCCAGGGCCGAAAGCCTGCCAGCCCGGTTGACGGCGGCTCCCGGTCCGCCTTCTGTCTGGCTCGCCCTCGCAACCTTAAGGTGAGCAGGGTCAGCAGGCTGAGGGTGGTAAAGCCGCCAAGAAGGTGCAATGCCACCACCTGGGGCCACAACTTCAGAGTCACCGTCCACATGCCGAATGCTCCCTGGAGGAGGATAAAGCCGGCAATAAACAGCGGCAGCTTCACCGGGACACCCGTGCGCCGGTGGCGGACGGCATAAGCGGCCAGACCGAAGACGACCAGTCCGAGAGTACCGGCCGCGTATCGATGGATCATTTCCGGCCAGCCCTTTTCCACATCCACCGGCGTGTCCGGGAAGCGCGCATTCGCGACGGCGATACTGGATTCGCTCTGCGGCACCGTCAGAAATCCATAGCACCCGGGCCAGTCAGGGCACCCGAGCCCGGCATGCACCAAGCGGGTCCAGGCACCGAGCATGATCACGACAACCGCAAGCAAAACAGCGAAGGTTGCCCATCTGGCCATCGCCTGGGCCGCCGTGGATGGTGAAAGAGACGACTGATTCAAGACTGACTCTCCGCTCTGGCCATTACCCGATCTGCGACAGTTTGAGCAGGTGCTTGAGATCCTCCAGCATGTCCTTGCCGGTGTGTTCAGAACCGTAATGCATCATGATGTTGCCGAATGGATCCACCAAAAGGATACGGGGCTCCGATTCGGGACGGATTCCAGAAGGCCAGGAAGGGTGGGTGCCCGCCACCGGAACAAGACGCTCCATGGAGCTGTATTCGGAAGACCAGCGTGCCTGCAGATCCGAAGGCACGCTACCCAGCACCGCCGCCCGCGAAACGCGATTGGCGTTCTTGCCGAGCGCAATATTTACCTGTCGGGCCAGATAGAGCAACTCCTCACACTGGCTGCCACACTGGCCGGCGACAACGATCATCAGCCAGTCCGGATCTGTTTTGTCCGGGCCGAAGCGTTCAGCCAGGGGTGTACCTGAGGACGTTTCAAGGTTGAGGGTAGAGACCGGCACGACCGGCTGGAGAAGAACGCCGTTGTTGGTGTGGCCGGCAGGGTTCAGCCAGCCGGTGTAAAACATGATGGTGGCAGCAATGATCGGACCAAAACCCAGCAGAAACAGAAGGACGGCCGTCCGGCGGCCACGACGGGTCTGTTCCGGGGTGGGGCCTTCGTTCTGCGCCTGGTCGGATATCCGGTTAGCCATCGTCATTGTCATTATTGGCTCCTGTCTTTTGGTAACTCGCTCTTTCGATAACTCGCCACTACCGTCAATATAGTCAGCGCCACAGCCAGCGCAAACCATTGCGTGGCATATCCGTAATGGGTTTGCGGCCCCATCAGGTCCGGCTGCCAGTCGGCCCGGTAGGCTCCGGGCTGGTGGTCGCCGGAAAGGCGAACGATCCTGCCGGGAAGCTCCGGGATTTCGGCTCGGGCCACCTCTTTGGAGAGGCTTTGCACGCGCCGGGGCCAGGAGCCGGTTGCCGTGGGCTGATCACCAAGAACCGGCGGCACCGGGTAATCGCTGATCCGCCCCTGTAACGTGAACACGCCCTCCGGCGGGTCAACTTCCGGAAGCTGGCCCCGGGTCCGGGGCGCTGGCACCCAACCGCGGTTGACCACCACCGGCGGACCCGAAACCGGGCGAAACACGGTGAGAACCTCATACCCTGGCACACCATCCCGGGTCCGGTTATCCAGCAACCAGCTCCGGCTTCGGTAAAGGCCGGTCAGGGTCACAGGCCGGCCATTGCTCAGGTCCAGAGCCACCAGGTCTGACCAGTCCAGGCTTACAGCCTCCTGTTGCCACTGATCCAGCAGCAGCTGTTTCTCCGCTGCCCGGTTGAGCTGCCAGATACCCAGACTGATCAGAACCGGCAGGAAGACCCCACTGAATACCAGCAACCGCCAATCCAATTGCCAGTGACGGCGTTGGCGCTGCGAATCAGACATCCTCTGCTATAGTGACCTCACGGAATCCGGAAGCCATCCCGGGCCGTAGATTCACCCCACCAATAAAAACAGGAAGTTCCATGCTGAAGGCCGTTATCCTTGTATTGATGCTTGCCGTAGTCGTGAGCCTGTTCAGTGGCTTGTTCTTTCTCATCAAGGATGGCGGTAAAACCAATCGGGTACTGAATTCCCTGGTGGTTCGGGTCACACTTAGCATACTGCTCCTGGTGGTGATTCTGATTGCGTTGTGGCAGGGTGCCCTGACGTTGAACCCGACACCCTGACCCCCATGTCAGAGTATGTAAACAAACACGAACAGGCCCAGCCAGACTACGTCTACAAAGTGCCAGTACCAGGCCGCCGCTTCAAAGCCGAAGTGGTTGTCAGCTGTAAAATGCCCCTTGGTGATACGAATCAGCATGATAATCAGCATCAGGGACCCCAGAATAACGTGGGCGCCATGAAAGCCGGTCAGCATGAAAAAAGTGCTGCCATAAATACCTGATTTCAGTGTCAGATTCAGGTCCTGGTAGGCGTGGATATACTCGTAACCCTGGACAAAAACGAATATGATCGCCAGCGTAATCGTAGCGGCTAACCAGAGTTTGGTTTTCGAGCGATTGCCCGCCTTAAGCGCGTGGTGAGCAATCGTGATGGTAAAAGAGGAAGTCACCAGCAAAATGGTGTTCATCAATGGCAGGCCCCAGGGGCCGATGATGGCCTCTGGCGGCGGATAGGCTTCGGGATCAGGGGTCTGAATCAGCGGCCAGGTGGCCTGGAACCCCTCCCACAGCATATTTGAGCTGCCCCGGTCTCCCTCACCGCCCAGCCACGGCACGGCGAACACCCGTACATAGAACAGGGCGCCAAAAAAGGCCGCAAAGAACATGACCTCGGAAAAAATAAACCAGCTCATGCCCCAACGGAATGACCGGTCCATCTGCGGGCTGTAAAGCCCCGCCCGGCTCTCCCGGATCACGTTGCCAAACCAGCCGAACAGCATGTAGGCCATAATCATCGCGCCAATCAGGAACATGATCCAGGCGCCGGTGGTACTTTCACCCTGTTGTGCGTTGACCATGATGGACGCGGCGCCATAGAGAGTTACGCCAAGGCCAACCGTGGCAATGATCGGCCATTTGCTCTGTTCCGGAACGTAATAGCTCTGGTTTTCCGCCATGACAGTCTCCGATGGCTTATTCGTTATTAGTTGTTTTTGTCCTGGAGCGAGCGTGTCTTCACATCCCTATTTCACTTCCGGCGGTGTCGCGAAGGTGTGGTAAGGCGCCGGCGACGGCACCGTCCACTCCAGGCCCTGCGCGCCGTCCCAGGGCTTGGCAGCCGCTCTCTCACCGCCCCGGACACACTTGACCACAATGAACAGGAACAGGATCTGGGTGGCGCCAAACATAAAGGCACCAATGCTGGACACCATGTTGAAGTCCGCAAACTGAAGCGCGTAATCCGGAATCCGGCGCGGCATGCCCGCCAGCCCCAGGAAGTGCATGGGGAAGAAGGCCAGGTTCATGCCGATGAATGACAGCCAGAAATGGGTCTTGGCGAGGGTTTCGTCGTACATGTGGCCAGTCCACTTGGGCAACCAGAAATACGCGGAGGCGAAGATCCCGAAGATCGCGCCCGGCACCAGCACATAGTGGAAATGGGCAACCACGAAGTAGGTATCGTGGTACTGGAAATCAGCCGGCGCAATCGCCAGCATCAGGCCTGAAAAACCGCCGATGGTGAACAGGATCACGAAGGCCACCGCAAACAGCATGGGCGCCTCAAAACTGAGCGAACCCCGGAACATGGTGGCGACCCAGTTGAACACCTTTACCCCGGTGGGGACGGCAATCAGCATGGTGGCGTACATGAAAAACAGTTGCCCGGTGATAGGAATGCCCACTGTAAACATGTGGTGTGCCCAGACCACGAAAGACAGCATGGCGATGGCGCCAACCGCGTACACCATGGAGGCATAGCCGAACAGGGGCTTGCGGGAGAAAGCCGGAATGATGTGGGACACCGCCCCGAACGCGGGCAGGATCATGATGTAAACCTCGGGATGCCCGAAGAACCAGAACACATGCTGGAACAGCACCGGATCACCACCGCCGGAGGCATCAAAGAAACTGGTGCCGAAGTTGATGTCCATCAGCATCATGGTCACCACACCGGCCAGAACCGGCATCACTGCAATCAGCAGGAACGCGGTGATCAGCCAGGTCCAGACGAACAGGGGCATTTTCATCAGGGTCATGCCCGGGGCCCGCAGGTTCAGGATAGTAGCAATCACATTGATGGCGCCCATGATCGAGGAAATACCCATGATGTGAACTGCAAAGATGAAGAAGGTGGTGCTTGGCGGCCCGTAAGTCGTCGACAGCGGTGCGTAAAAGGTCCAGCCGAAGTTGGGCGCACCGCCTTCCATGAACAGGGTCGAAACCAGGATCAGGAAGGCGCAGGGCAGCAGCCAGAAACTCCAGTTGTTCATCCGTGGCAGCGCCATGTCCGGGGCGCCGATCATCAACGGAATCATCCAGTTGGCCAGGCCTACAAAGGCCGGCATGACCGCGCCGAAGACCATGATCAGGCCGTGCATGGTGGTCATCTGGTTGAAGAATTCCGGCTGCACAATCTGCAGCCCGGGCTGGAACAGTTCGGCCCGGATAACCATGGCCATGGTTCCGCCCAGCAGGAACATGGTGAAGCTGAATATCAGGTACATGGTCCCGATATCCTTGTGGTTTGTGGTCAGCAGCCAGCGGCTGATGCCTTTGGCCGGGCCGTGATAATGACCCTGGGCGTGGGTATCTGCAACCGCACTCATGAAAACCCCCGTTACCGCCATTTATTGTGGCTGGTGATATCTGTTATCTGGCGTTGATTACTGCTGATTCCTGTAATCAAAGATCTCTTTTGGTGTAACCATCTCGCCGGTACTGTTACCCCAGGCATTCCGCTCATAGGTAATGACTGCGGCCAGGTCTACCTCGCTCAACTGATTTCCAAAGGCCTGCATCGCGGTGCCGGATTTGCCATTCACAACGATGTCGATGTGCGCGGCCATATCTCCCGTGGCGATCTGGCTGCCTTTCAACGCCGGGAACGCCGGAGGCGCACCACTGCCGTCCGCCTGGTGACAGGCAGCACAAGCAGTTTGATAAGCCTTTTCGCCCCGCTCCATCAGCTCGGCCATGGTCCAGTCTTTCTGGGTCAGCTCACGCTCTTGCTCGGCCACCGCCTTCTGCTCGGCCACCCAGGCCGAATACTCTTCCTGAGGAACGGCCTTGACCACCACCGGCATGAAGCCGTGGTCCTTGCCACAGAGCTCTGTGCACTGGCCGCGGTAGGTGCCAGGCTTGTCGACCCGGGTCCAGGTCTCGTTGATGAAGCCCGGAATGGCATCTTTCTTGACGCCGAAATCCGGTACCCACCAGGAGTGGATGACATCGTTGGCCGTCAGCAGCAAGCGAACCTTCTTGCCCACCGGAATCACCAGCGGGTTATCCACTTCCAGCAGGTAATTCTCGCCCTTGGCCTGGCGGTTCTCGATCTGTTCCCGTGGCGTGGACAGGTTGGAGAAGTAGCCAAAATCCTCATTGAGGTATTCATATTGCCACTTCCACTGGTAGCCGGTGACCTTGATGTCCACTTCCGATTCCGTGGTGTCATACATATCGACCAGGGTCGCCGTGGCAGGAATCGCCATAATAACCAGGATGACAAAAGGTATGATGGTCCAGAGAATCTCGACCAGGGTGTTTTCGTGAAAGTTGGCTGGTTTGGCACCCCGGGATTTCCGGTGGGCGAAGATGGACCAGAACATAACACCAAATACCACCACGCCGATGACGACGCAGATCCAGAGTATGGTCATGTGAAGGTCAAAAACTCTGTTGCTGGTGCCGGTCACCCCCGGGGTCATGTTCAGTGTCCAGTCCGCCATGGACCAGGCGGGGAACATCAGACCGCCTAAAAGGGCACCTGCCCGCTTAGCGTGCACGCGCATACTGTGTCTCCACAGAGTGTTATTCTTGTCGGATTTTGCGTTATCCCTCCGGCCTGACTGGCGCTCGCATACACCGGAAAAACCAGAGTGGAAGCCTACTTACAGATACGTCAGTTCCGAGTATAGACACAGATCAAGAAAAGACTAAAAAATCAGCTAAACCCAAAATGTCTAACTGATAATTTTTAAGAATAAAAACGAATATACCATTGAACCTCCCGGCAACCGACCGGCGTCTCTGGGCGCTGGCCTCATACCCGGAACGGACGGTGGCTCAAAAGCCAGCGACCGGGATTCACTCTGTAACATTACGACTGTGTATTTTCACGATGCCGGAAAAGCAGTTGGCCAAATCTCGGCTACACTTGTCGGAAAAGGCAGGCACGATGGGGTAGCCAGTCCCACTCTCCTGCACGGGAACCCGTTGCTAACAGACGCTGACAACCGGAGGCCCCTTGCGACCTCAACTTGTTCAAACATTGGCATCTCCTGAAATGACACCACAGGTAGTCCTCGAAATTATTGATCAGGCAAGACGCAAGGAAGCCCGCTCCGGCACCTTCCTCCGGCAACTGCATGCGAAGGTCGCCACATTGCCCTCTGCCGTCACTATCGAGGGCTACCAGCCGGCCACCTGCCTGTTCCAGTTTGTGGTTGAATACATAGAATTGGCACCGAGACTGATTGAATGTGTCGAAGCCTGTGCCCGTGAGGCCGGCAAAGCCGATCTGTTTGAACCGTTTGTCAGTGCCGCCATCCGCTACTTCACCCAGCCCTCAGTTCTGTTGGTGCGTTATGATGGTCTTGATGGCCTGCTGATCCGGGCCTATCTGTGCCACCGACTGATGGAAGAAATGTATGAAAACAACCGGTGCACCCGGACCAGCGAACTGGTGGATATCGAGGCAACTCATGCTAACCTGCTCGCTCACCGGCTCATTGGCGAGCCTTTTGCCAATGAGCTGGACGATTCCATAACCGTGACCTTATTGCAGATAGCCGGCACGCCGGACTATTACGAGCTCAACCTCGACCCATTCGTCGAACAGGTTAATAACGCCGCCTGGGACTGGATGCGGCATTACTGGGAAAATCTGCTGGAAAGGAACCACATTCGATTCTCCCTCGGTTCCGGTCGTTCCTGACGGATTTTGAGGATTGATGAGCGCATCAGCGAGTGCATTTGCGGCGACACTGGCCCTGTTGGCAACGCCTCTTCCAGCTGCGGCGGCGGAGTTGTCAGTAACCGTGACCCTCAATGGCAGTTCCGAGCCGGTGGCCGGTGCCGTGGTTTCCACGGACAGCCCGCAAAAGCCCGCACCGGTTTCCGCCGAAATCTACCAGAAAGACCGGGCCTTCCACCCGCGGGTACTCGTAGTTCCCGTCGGCTCCAGCGTGGATTTCCCGAATCGTGACAATACCCAGCACCACGTCTACTCTTTTTCTCCGGCCAAGACCTTCAGCATCGAGCTCTATGCCGGACGCCCGGAAGCCCCGATTATTTTCGACAAGCCGGGAATCGTCGAACTGGGCTGCAACATTCACGATTACATGCAGGGGTTTGTTGTGGTGACCGATACCGAAGCCGTGGCCCGAACCAACGAGGCCGGCCAGGTCCGTCTGGCCTTTGATTCGCGGGAGGCGGGCGACCAGAGCAAGGTGGTGCTGGAAGTCTGGCACCCACGCCTGCCAGACAATACCCGACCAGTGATCCGGGAAATTGATCCGGGGCAGCCGGCGATTGTAAGCCTCAGTCTTAAGCCCGAGCCTGTCGCCGGGGGCTCATTGAACCGCCTCCAGCAGCGCTTCCGGGAGCTTTGATGGCCGTTGCCTCTCGCCTCGGATTCCGCGGCCGGCTCATGACCGCAATGATCTCGCTGGTGGTGCTGGTCAGTCTGGCGATTGTCGCCCTCTTGATGGTGTACCTGTTCGAGGACGAAAAAAGTCGCGCCCTGGAACAACTGGCTGTCGGCGAGCGCCTGACCAACGAGGTGATCGAACGACGCACGGATCTCGAACTGTCCCGTCTGAGCGTGGTAGTCCGTGACTTCGGCTTCCTCTCGGCGGTGGCCAGTGGCGACCCGGCCACACTCAGCAGCGCACTGGAGAACGTCGGTGGCCGGGTCGGGGCAGGCTTTGCGGCAATCCTGGACAACCAGGGCCAACTGCTCGCCTCAACCGTGACTCACGTTCTGCCGGACATATCCCAAGCCCACCTCGGCAATGCCCGGCGCAAAGGCTTTGCCCGCTCGTTGCTGGCTATTGATGGCCAGGGTTACGAACTGCTGGTCATTCCGGTGGAAGCTCCCGGCCTCCGCGCCTGGCTGGTGGCGGGTTTTGCCATGGACCAGGCGCTGGCCGAGCTGGTTGGCAGGCTGAGTGGTTCCTCAGTGATTTTCCGTGCCCGTTCCGGAGATACCGGCGAATTCCGTAATTTCGCGGCCACCACCGGCATCGATGACAGGCTGCGGCAGGAACTCATCCAGGCATCCGGACGCCGGAATTTTATAGAGAGCGCCGGCTACTTCACCCGCATCATCCGCCTTGGCGGGGAAGATCCCGCACCCATCCAGGCGGTTCTCCTGATCAGCCGCGAAGCAAGCCTGCGGAATTATTACAGGCGGGCCGTGGAGATCGGCCTGCTGATTACCAGCATTCTGGTTTTTGCCATCGTACTGGCGCTGGTGATTGCCCGGAACCTGGGGCGCCCGGTGCTGCAACTGGCAGATTATGCCCGGGCCATCGGGGAGGGGCACACGCCGTCATCTCCGGACATCCGGGCCGGTGGCGAACTTGTCCGGCTGCGGGACGCGCTCAACGATATGCTGCGCCGCCTGCGGGAAAGAGAGACACAGATCCGTTATGCCGCCAGCCATGACGACGTCACAGGTCTCGGCAACCGCAACGCGCTCATGCATGCCGCTGCCGAGCTGTTCAGCCAGGGTGGTCAGGGCACCTTGATTGGCATTCGGCTGAACGATCTTTCCGATATCAACGATACCCTGGGGCTGGAATTCGGAGACAAGGTACTGACCGGCATCTCGAAACGCCTGCAGCGGGAACTTCCGGATGCCCGAATTCTTGCCCGTACCGGCGGCGGCGAGTTTCTCGCCCTGATGCCCGCCCTGGGGCATGGAGAGCTGGATCGCAGGGCCCGTGAACTGCACGACCTGATCGAATCCCCGTTACAAATCGACCAGACCCCCTTTTCCCTTCGCATCACCATGGTTACCCTGGAACTGCCGGAGGATGCCGCCAACAGCAACGAACTGCGCCGTCGCCTCAACCTTACCTTCGAGCAAGCCGAAACCCGCGCAGAACCCTTTGCCCGCTACCAGCCAGGGCAGGACGAGAGCCATCTCAGAGAACTGAGACTGATCACCGATCTGAACACCGCCATCCTCAACAACGGGCTGCACATGAACTACCAGCCCAAACTGGACAGCCGCACCGGCAAGCTGGTTCAGGTGGAAGCCCTGGTACGCTGGATTCACCCGGAGCTGGGCTTCATCTCACCCGAGGAGCTCATCTTTCTCGCCGAACAATCCGGGCAGATCCATGATTTGACCGCCCACATCCTTCAGCGCGTCGCCCGGGAAGCGCGCCAGTGGCATGAGCGGGGCGTTGACGCCGGGGTGGCCATTAATCTGTCCGCCATGGACCTGACCTGGTCGGCGCTGACCCGGCACATTGCCAACACCTTCCAGAACTGGCCCCTTGATATGGAACGCATCACTCTGGAAGTGACCGAAGGCGCCCTGATGGAGGATCCGAAGGAAGCCATGGCCACCCTGGAGAGGCTCAGGGATCTGGGCGTGACCCTGTCGGTGGATGACTTCGGCACCGGCTATTCCTCGCTGTCCCAGTTGCGCAAGCTGCCGGTGCAGGAGCTGAAAATCGACAAGTCGTTCATACTGAAGCTGGATTCCGAGCCTCAGGATCAGTTGATTGTCCGGTCCACCATCGATATGGCCCACGGTCTCGGGCTGAACGTGGTAGCCGAGGGCATCGAGAACCTGAAAGCCTGGCAACTGCTGCAACACTGGGGCTGCAACCTGGGCCAGGGTTTCTACCTGAGCCGACCGGTTTCTGCCGATGACCTGCCGGAGACCGCCAGATCACTGGCAGCCCGCCAACAGGAACTGACCGAACCAAATCCGGAGTATTCGGAATGAGCAAATGGCCTCTGGTTTCGCTGGTGGCAGCTGTCCTTGCCGCACCAGCGGTGATCGCTGACATCGGCAGCCGGATCTGGGCGACCGGTGGCGTTACCTCCATTGAAGGCAGTGCCGGCGGCGGCCTGGTGCCCTGGGCCCTGCTGGGCAGTTACGCCAGCGATGAGGAGTGGGGCGGCACCCTGGCGATCAGCCGTGCCGTAACCGATGACTACAGCCTGTCTGTGATCGGCGCCGGACTAAACTGGAACAACCGGATTGAAGTCACCGTGGCGCAACAGACCCTGGACCTGGACAGCCTGGTATTCACCCTCAAGGATGGCTTTGGACTGGAGCAGGACGAGCTGCGCCAGGACATTTTCGGGGCCAAGGTCCGGCTCACGGGCGATGTACTTTACAGCCCCTGGGGCCAGTGGTCCGCCGGTTTGCAGCACAAACGCCTGCGGAATTTCACCGTACCCGAGGCAATTGGCGCCCGGGATGACAGCGGTACCGACGTGTATTTCAGTGGCAGCAAGCTGTTTTTTGCCGCCCTGATGGATCGCAACCTTCTAGTCAACCTGACCGCCCGGGGAACTCGTGCCAACCAGGGCGGGCTGCTGGGTTTTGGTGGCGACCGCAACAACCGCTACGAATGGATGATGGAGGGCAGTGCCGGGCTATTCCTTGACCGACAGTGGCTGGTGGGCGCCGAATACCGGCAAAAACCGGACAACCTGGGGTTTGCCGCCGAAAACGACTGGTGGGACCTGTTCGTGGCCTGGGTCCCTGACCGCCGCCTGGCCATCACAGCCGCTCTGGTCAATCTGGGTGACGTGGCCACACTGGAGGACCAGCAGGGCCTGTACCTGTCTTTTCAGGGGAGTTTCTGATGATGCATCCTTTCGAATTCAAAATCATGACCACAGGCCTGATAATGACTGTCGCACTTTTCCTGGCTGGCTGTCAGGCACTGAACCCGAAACCCGACACCAGCCTTTATCAGCAACTCGGTGAACGGAAGGGCATTGCGGATGTCGTCGAGGATCTGCTCTATCTGATCGTGGAGGATAAGCGCATCAACCAGCAGTTCAAGGGTATGGACGTGGTTCAGTTCCACCGCAACCTGACCGATCAACTGTGCGAGCTAAGTGGCGGGCCCTGTACCTACACCGGCCGGGACATGCGGGAGCTGCACGCCGCCATGGCCATCACTGACACCCAGCTCAATGCCCTGGCCGAGAACCTGATTCTCGCCATGGAGGATAACGACATCCCCATCAGCGCCCAGAACCGGCTGATCAAACAGCTACTGCCACTTTACCCGGACATTCGCAACCTTTGAGAGCCCCGCTTGAAAGGGTAAGCTGTGCAGTTCATCTGACCACTGCCAATCCAGCCAGAAATGGAGACCCACACCTTGTTTGAAAACGCTGATCTGGGAAAACTGATTATCCGCCTGACCCTGGGCGGCCTGATGCTGTTCCACGGTATTGCCAAACTGCTCAACGGTGTTGGTTTCATTGAAGGCGAGCTGGCCAGCCACGGGCTGCCCAGCTTCCTGGCCTACGGGGTTTTCGTGGGTGAAATCATTGCCCCGCTAATGGTGATTCTGGGCTACCAGACCCGCATTGGCGCCCTGCTGATCGTGTTTAATATGCTGGTAGCGATTGTGCTTGTGCATACCAACGAATTGCTGACCCTGGGCCGCAACGGAGGCTGGGCGCTGGAACTCCAGGGCTTCTTCCTGTTCACAGCGGTGGCAGTGATTTTCCTCGGGCCGGGGCGTTACAAGCTGAAAAACTGATTGCCCTGGTCAGGCGCCGAGAACCGGGGCCTCGCCGAATCCACGGGCAACCATCACCCGGTTGCGGCCGGATTCCTTGGCGGCATACAGCGCCTCGTCGGCCTGCCGGACCAACTCGTGGGCTTCCATACCCGGAGTGGGCACCAGGGTGGCGACACCCACACTGATGGTCAGGCTGACCGGTGCCACCCGCTCCCGGGAGTGCACCGGGGAGCGGGCCACCACCTGGCGAACCCGCTCGGCCACCTCAACCGCGCCTTCTTCCGGCGTTGCCGGTAACAGAATACTGAATTCCTCACCGCCATAACGGGCCAGCAGATCTCCGGACCTCTGGATTTCACCGGCACACAGGACTGCGACTTCCGTCAGGCAATCGTCACCGACTAGGTGCCCAAACTCGTCATTCACCCGTTTGAAGTGATCAATATCCAGCATCAGCAGGCTGAGCGGGTGGCGATGACGCTGGGCCCGCTTCCATTCGTCCGCAAGCTTTTCATCGAACCGCCGGCGGTTCGCAACGTGGGTCAGGCCATCGGTCAGGCTGATAGCCTTGAGCTGCTCGTTGGCCCGCTCCAGCTCTTCGGTACGCTTATGCACCCGCATTTCCAGGGTCTGGTTGGCCTGCTGCTGGATAGCCAGCGCCTGTTCCTGGGCCTGGTGTCTCCGGCGGCGCTCAAGGTTGATGCGATAGGCCATGGCGAATGACAGCAGGATCACCTCCAGGGCTACTCCCACCTGGGGCACGAACTCGGTCATGAAGCTGCGGGGCATGACACCCAGCTTGCTGACCGCCAGAATCAGATGGCCGACCAGCAGCGGTGTCCAGGCAAGCACATAGAAGCCACCCAGGATCTGGCCTTTTTGCCAGACCAGCAGGCCAATCAGCCAGGCCGCCGGTGTTACCACAGCAGCAAGCACACTGACCAGCACGATTCCCGCCTGGTAGCTGCCGAACAGGCCGAACAAAAACGCAAATCCGGTGCCCGCCAGAGCCAGTTGCAGAAACCGGTAACTGGCATGGCTGTATAGGCGGACGTTCAGGAACCGAAGGGTGAACATCGCGGCGCAAAACAGGGCAAGGCTGATGGCCGGCACTGTGAAGTAGCGGTTGATCACGGGGAAGTCCGGCCACAGCCACTGGAACAGCAGGCCATGGAAATTCAGTTGCACCAGCCCGATGGCAACAACCGTCAGCACGTACCAGAGGTAGGTTGAATGGTGGACAATCACGAACAGGAACAGGTTGTACAGCGCCATCGCGATGATGATGCCCAGAAACACCGTTTGCCAGCCATAGGACAACTGTTCATTGGCCAGAAACTCGGCCGAAGGCGTGACCGCCACGGGAATCTGAACCGATCCCAGGGTTTTCACCCGCACGAAGGCGGTCACCGGCTCAGTATTCGAGGGCACCAGGAACACGAAATTGCGATGGTAGATGGGGCGGCTGCTGAACGGCAGGGTGTCGCCAGTCTGGTGAGTCTGGATCAGTTCCCCATTGAGAACCCAGTACACGGACACCTCGTCCAGCAGCGGATAGCCAATCTCAAGCACCCGGTTGACCGGCTCCGGCGGCACCTCGATCTTGAGCCAGAAACTGCCATTGCTGAAACCGCGGTTGAAAACCTCACCGGCGCCAAAGGACTGCCAACTGTCCGGCGGCAGGTTGCGGACATCACCCAGCGCCAGCTCATTGGCCGGCGCCTCCAGCCACTCAAAAGCCACCGGGGCGGCCTGAACGGGGGCACTGGCCAGACCTGCCAGCCACAATAAAATCAAAAAAATGCAGGGGACCCGCCACTTCATAGCTGTTTCCGGTTTCCGGGCCCGGCCGGTTGTTCTACACTTGCAGGCCCTGACTGAGTCTTTTCGCATCCCTGCAGTTCTGGATCAAGTTTAGACGGTTACGCCCCCTGCGTCCCCGGCAAAAGCCGGGTTCAACAGGCCTGAATCCGCCGAGGTACAGGATGACCGAACGTAAAAACGACATAAGGCCCGGCCGCTATCGCCACTACAAGGGCAAGGATTACGAAGTGATTGGCGTCGCCCGGGACAGTGAAACCGAAGAGCAGGTGGTGATTTACCGCTGCCTGTACGGCGATTACAGCCTCTGGGTGCGCCCTCTGGCCATGTTCCGGGAAACCGTGGAAGTGGCCGGCGAACAGGTTCCCCGTTTTGCCCGCCTCGACGAAGCCTGAAGGTTACACGCGCACTTCGCTTCGGCAGCCGGCGTCAGTCGTCAGCCCCGGCCTTGAAAAACACCACCTGCCTGACGGTGTGATCGTCCTCATTCCTGCGCTTGTTCACCCGGGTTTCCAGTTCCGGGCTGGCAGGCTGTTCGACGTCAGACACCGCATCGGTGAAGCCACAGGCCACGCATTCGCGTACCTGGTCATCGTCATCAGTGGTGAACATCATGATTTTGTCCATCTCCGCACAGCGCGGGCAGACGGCCCCGGCGATAAAACGTTTTGGACTCGCCATAAGAGTACTCCCGTAGATATGGGCATTGGTTGCCGGGTTACGGCCTTTGGCCTGACCCGACCTCGCTTATTCTCAGGCGGCTTCGTCCGTGATGCCGGATTGTCTTAGCAGGGCATCCACTTGCGGTTCCCGGCCGCGGAAGGCTTTGAACAGTTCCATGGGCTCCTGCGAACCGCCTTTCTCCAGGATATTGTTCAAAAAAGCCTTACCGGTTTCCGGGTCGAAGATGCCTTTTTCCTCGAACATCGAGAAGGCATCGGCTGCCAGCACTTCTGCCCATTTGTAGCTGTAATAACCGGCCGCGTATCCACCCGCGAAGATGTGGGAGAACGAGTTGGGGAAACGGTTGAAATCCGGGGCTTGCACTACCGCAATTTCGCTGCGTACCTTGCGGTGCATATCCAACGGGTTGGTGGGCGCCTCGCCGGTGAACTCCGCGTGCAGGCGGAAGTCGAACAGGGAGAATTCCAGTTGGCGCACCATGGCCATTCCTGACTGGAAGTTCTTCGCCGCCAGCAACTTCTGCAACAGGTTTTCCGGAAGCGGTTCGCCGGTTTCGTGGTGCGAAGCAATCAATCCGAGGGATTCCGGATTCCAGCACCAGTTTTCCAGGAACTGGCTGGGCAGCTCTACCGCATCCCAGGCCACGCCCTTGATGCCAGATACGTCCAGCACGTCCACCTGGGTCAGCATGTGGTGCAGGCCGTGACCGAACTCATGGAACAGGGTGGTGACCTCGTCGTGGGTCAGCAGTGATGGCTTGCCGTTCACCGGGGGCGTGAAGTTGCAGGTCAGGAAAGCGACCGGCAGCTGCAGCTGGCCACGCTGGTTGCGCCAGCGCACCCGGCAATCCGCCATCCAGGCGCCGCCGCGCTTACCCTGGCGGGCAAACAGGTCCAGGTAGAACCAGGCCAGGGGTTCGCCGTTACGGCTGATGCGGTAGGCGGTGGCGTCTTCATGCCAGGTCTCCACCTCAGGTCTGGCCTCAATCTGCACATCAAACAACTTCTCCGCCACCCGGAACAGGCCGGGCACTACCTTGTTCACCGGGAACCAGGGGCGCAGGGTTTCCGGGGAAATGTCATAACGTTTCTGGCGCAGTTTTTCGCTGTAGTAGCCAATGTCCCAGGCCTGCATGTCCTCCACGCCATACTCGCCTTTGGCAAAGGCCTTCAGCTCGGCAAATTCTTTCTCGGCCTGGGGCCTGGCCTTGGTCGCCAGTTGATTCAGGAACTCCAGCACCTCGTCGCTGCTGCGAGCCATCTTGGTGGCCAGGGAACGCTCGGCATAGTTGTCAAAACCGAGCAGTTGGGCGAGAGCATGGCGGCGCTTCAGGATTTCCGCCATCACCGGCGTGTTGTCCCACTGGCCGGCATCCGGGCCCTGGTCAGACGCGCGGGTAACAAACGCCTCGTAGACTTCCCGGCGCAGATCCCGGTTGTCGCAGTAGGTCATCACCGGATAGAAACTGGGGAAATCCAGGGTAATCACATAGCCGTCGAGCTCTTTCTGGCGAGCCGCCTGTTTGGCGCTCTCTATCGCTGTCTCGGGAACACCGGCAAGCTCATCCACGCCGGTGATGTGTTTAAACCAGTGCTGGGTAGCGTCCAGCACGTTATCGCTGAACTTGTTGGAAAGCTCCGACAGCTCCCGGGACAGATCCGCGTACTGCTTTTTCTTGTCCTCGGGCAGATCGACACCGCCCAGGTGGAAATCCCGCAGGGTATTGTCCACCGACTTGCGCTGGGCGTCGCTCAGATCCCTGAAATCCTCCCGTGCTGCCAGTTTCTTGTAGGCGTTGCACAGTGCCTCGTTCTGGCTGACTTCGGTGCTGTACTCGGTCAGCTTCTCGAGGCAGTTCTTGTACACCTTGCGCAGGTCGTCGCTGTTCATCACCCCGTTCAGGTGTGAAATCACCGACCAGGCATTGCTCAGCTTGTCTTCCATTGCCTGCATCGGCTGCGCCAGGGTATCCCAGGTGGGGTCCTCCTGCCCGGCCAGTTGGCTGATCTTCATCCGGTTTTCACTGAGAATCTGGTCAATTGCCGTTTCCATGTGTTCCGTGCGGACATGGTCAAACTTCGGCAACAGGTCATCGGTCAGTAACGGGTTATTCATAAGTCCCCTTCTCAGCTCTTTGTATCTAGTTTCCGTCCATAAACGTAAAACACTGATATTAAATAAAAAAATGAGGTAATCAGGCAGGAAACCTCCAGCGGAAAATGGTATTCTTTGTCACAAGCAATTGAAACAAAAGAAAAAAC